>NZ_JARESU010000123.1:0-24536 GCF_046027075.1 Paraburkholderia sp. RL18-085-BIA-A
GTCATGCATTTCGCTCATTACCTTCTCCAGAATCGGTGATGGTTTTGCAAACGCGCCTCGAGTTGTGACAACGAAAACGATGCAGGCGATATGGATCGCGCGCAAGCCACTTTAGCACGCCTGAAACCCTGAAACTGAAGGGCGCTGTGCCCGCGCGTCCCACGTGCGCGAGGCAGCAAAAAAAGCTGCGGCGGCCTTATCTAAAGTTGCACCATGAAGAACGGTCGCGATCCGGAGATCGATCAAACTTCAGTTGTCAATGCCCGATATTTCTCGGCATCCTACGGCCTGACGCAGTTCGCTACCATCAAGTTTGCTCTTGCTGAAAACCAGGCTGGTTGTCGCGGTCGGTGTCGGATCGCCGTCGATGGTTGTCCGCTTCTGGAGATATCTAACTGGCCCCTCCGGGTGGCGTGCTGCCGATCGCAGCCTGCCGAGGTTCACGAGGGCGTATACCCGGCGAGGTTCAAACCAGGGTTACATGGGCGAGGCTTGATGAGGCTGCCATGGTCGATAATGGCAGCCCATTTTCTTCAAGCGTGGTGCATGCATGAATCGGTCCGCCGGCGTGGCAGCGAGGCTGCCTGAGAGTGAGCGCAGGAAGCTGGCCGTTCAGGCGTTGGCGGGATCGGAAACGATCAGCGAACTGTCCGCGAGGCTTGGCGTGAGTCGCAAGTTCGTCTACGCGCAAAGGGGCAAGGCGAGCGACGGGCTCAATGACGCGTTCTCGTCGGCGGTGCCCGATGAGGAGGTACTGTTTCAGTTGCCGGTTACCCGGCCCTGGTTGCGCCAGGTGATGCTCGGGCTGACGCTGATCTGCCGCAGTTCGTATCGCGGGGTGATGGAGTTCATGCGCGATCTGCTGGGCGTGTCCATCAGCGTGGGCAGCGTGCACAACCTGCAGCAATGGGCCGCGCAGCAGGCCGGGGAGATCAACCGTGATCAGGACCTCTCAGGTATCCGCGTGGGCCTGCACGATGAGATCTTCCAGGGCTCGCGGCCGGTGCTCGCCGGCGTCGATGCTCAGTCGACCTACTGCTACCTGCTGGCGGCCGAAAAACATCGCGACGGCGACACCTGGGGCGTACATCTGCTCGACGCTTCAAGGCAGGGGCTGGATCCCGACTACACGATTGCCGATGCGGGCCAGGGCCTGCGCGCCGGACAGAAGGCCGCCTGGGACGACACGCCTTGTCACGGCGATGTGTTTCACATCCAGCGCCAGTGCGAGGCACTCGCCAACACGCTGGGCAACCTCGCCCGGGGAGCCCGCACACGGCGCCAGAAACTCGGAGCCGGGATCGATCGCGCCCGTGCGCGGGGGCGTGCGGGCCGCTTCGCTGCCGCGCTGAGGCGGGCGCGCCAGGCTGAAGCTCAGGCGGATGAACTGGCCCGCGACGTGCGCACGCTCACCCAGTGGCTCAGTCATGACATTCTGGCGCTGGCCGGTCCGCGACTGGCCACGCGCCAGGCGCTGTTCGATTTCATCGTCGGGCAACTGCTCGCCCGCGAGTCTCAGGATGCGCGCCGCATCCGCCCGGTGCGCGTCGCGCTGCAGAACCAGCGCGATGACCTGCTCGCGTTCGCTGGCGTGCTCGATGAAAAGCTCGCTGCCATCGCACAGGCCGGGAACGTATCCGGCGATCTCGTGCGCGCCGCTTGCCTGCTGCACCGCAAGCCGACCACCTCGCCCGCGTACTGGCAAGGCTGGGGCCGGCTGCGATCCCAACTGGGTGGCCAGTTGCACGCCGTCTTCACCGCCGTGTCACAGGCGATGGAACACACGCCGCGCAGCAGTTCGCTGGTGGAGAACCTGAACTCGCGGCTGCGCAACTACTTCACGCTGCGGCGCCATCTGGGCACCCCGTATCTCGACCTGCTGCGCTTCTTCCTGAATCATCGGCGCTTCGTACGCAGCCGCCGGGCCGAGCGTCAGGGCAAGAGCCCGCGTGAGTTGATGACGGCCCAGGACCACCCGCACTGGCTCACGCTGCTCGGACTCGGAGCGCTTCAACCCCGCCAGATCTGAGGGCGAGGGGGGCGATCCACAAGACCCCCTCAAATATCGTAGTGCGAACTAAAATACCGCCTCGTACCCGGTATGGATCAGCTCGTCCGTGTTACCCCAGATCCGCACTTTTTGAACCACGCCCGTTTCGACGGGAGCAATTCGCTCCTGTTCGTCGAGTTCGAGCCATGATTCCGGTGCGGCCGCGCAATCGGGATTGTACGCTTCCATGATGCGATTCCCGTGCTGACTTTCGTTTATCGTAAAACTACGGCCTGTAGCTGCGTCGAGATTTCAGCGCCCAAATACGCATTTCCCACGAGGACCCCTTCATGCGCTTTCCACTAAAACGAGCTTTCGCATCTGTCATTTTGCTCATCGCCACGCAGACCGTTTTTGCTCAAACCCCGAAAACCGTACTCCTTGAGGACCTGACCTGGACCGAACTGCGTGACCAGATTCAGGCGGGCAAGACCACCATTATCATCCCCATCGGCGGAACCGAGCAAAGCGGCCCCGACGTCGCACTCGGCAAACACAATGCACGCGTCAAGGTGCTGTCGCAGCGCATCGCGGAGGGCCTCGGCAACGCGATCGTCGCGCCGGTCATCGCCTACGTGCCGGAGGGCGGCTACGCTCCGCCGACCTCGCACATGCGCTTTCCCGGCACGATCACCGTGCCGGACGACGCGTTCGAAAAGACGCTGGAATCCGCCGCGAACAGCTTCAAGGTTCACGGCTTCACCAAGGTTGTTTTTCTCGGTGACCACGGCGGCTATCAGAACGATGTCAGGAACGTCGTAGCCCAGCTCAACAAGAGCTGGGCCGGCTCGAGCGCCCGCGCATTCGTGCCACCGGAGTACTACGGCACCAGCTCGGACGGCTACGCGCAGATCCTGCGGCAGCATGGCGTCAGCGATGCCGAGATCGGCACTCATGCGGGACTCGCGGATACCTCGCTGCTGCTGGCGGTCACACCGCAGATGGTGCGGCTCGAGCATCTGCGAAGCGGTCCGAAACTGGGACCGGCCGACGGCGTCTATGGCGGCGACCCGCGGCACTCGAGCGTCGAACTCGGTCAACTGGGCATTGACGCGATTGTGTCGCGGACGATCGATGCCATCAAGAAAGAGACCGCAAGCCATTGAAGCATTCGACAGACTCCCGCTTCCGCCCGATAACCCATTCACTCGATAACGGAATTCGCCATGCAATTGTGTGCTCCCCGCTTTTCGCGCGTTGCAACGGCCGTCGCCATCGCGCTGGCCGGTTTCTGCGCCGCCGGCGCTGCATCGGCTGCGTCGGCTGTCACCACGGTGGCCGGCATGCCGCCCGTGGTGCGCTCCGATAACCTGTACAGCGAAGCGGGCGCGGGCCATATGAGCCTCGCGGTCGCCAGCGCGCTACCGCGCGTCTATGTGCCGAACCTGCGTTCGAACGATGTCTACGTGATCGATCCGGCCACGCTGAAGGTGGTCGACAGGTTTCACGTCGGCTTCAGTCCGCAGCACGTTGTCCCTGCATGGGATCTGCAGACACTGTGGGTGGCCAACAACGCCGAAGGCCGCCCCGACGGCAGCCTGACACCGATTGATCCGAAGACCGGCAAACCTGGCAAGGAGATCATGGTCGACGATCCCTACAACATGTACTTCACGCCGGACGGCAAAGAAGCGATCGTGGTGGCCGAAGCGCACGCGCGACTGGACTTTCGCGATGCGCACACGATGGCGCTGAAATCGAGTCTCGAAGCGCCGCAGTGCAAGGGCATCAATCACGCCGATTTCTCGATCGACGGCAAGTACGCGCTCTTCACCTGCGAATTCGGCGGCAAGCTGGCCAAGATCGATCTCGTCAACCGCAAGGTCGTGGGCTACCTCGAACTCGACAGGAAGGGCATGCCACAGGACATCCGCATCTCACCGGACGGCAAGGTGTTCTATGTCGCCGACATGATGGCCGACGGTGTCTACGTGGTCGACGGCGACAACTTCACGAAGATCGGCTTCCTCAAGACCGGCGTCGGTACGCACGGCCTGTACCTGAGCCGCGACGGCACCCGGCTCTATGTCTCCAATCGCGGCTCCAATCTCGTGCATGGAACGAAACATGGCAAGGGCAGCGTGTCGGTGATCGACTTCGCAACGCGCAAGGTCGTCGCGAACTGGCCGATTCCGGGCGGCGGCAGCCCTGACATGGGTAATGTCAGCCCGGATGGCAAGATGCTGTGGCTGTCCGGTCGCTTCGACGACGTTGTCTACGCGATCGATACGACGACCGGCTCCGTCAAATCCATTCCGGTTGGCGCGGAACCGCACGGGCTCACCGTCTGGCCGCAGCCCGGGCGTTATTCACTTGGCCACACCGGCAATATGCGTTGACCAGTGGCTGGCAACCGGGCTGCGCCCCTGTCGAACAATGCGGCGCGATCGGGTTGTTGCCACCTTCGATTTCGACGGTACCATCCCCGCCTCGTACAGCCTGCCTGATTTTGTGCGTTACGCAGCCGGTAGTCATAGGTTGATCTATGGCGCGATTTGTACGGCACCATGACTGGCTAGCATGCTGATCGGCACGTGCGACCGGGGCACCGCGAAAACGCATTTTCTTGCGGCGACGATCGGTGCCGCGACCCGGCGTGAACTGGAGGACGCGGCGCAACGATACGCAGCTCAAAGATTGCCGGCGCTTGTTCGACCGGAAATGGCCGCGCGGATAGAAGAACATAAGCGTCGTGGTCACCAACTGGTAATGGTCAGCGCGTCTCCTGCGCGCTACCTGAAGGTCCGGGCTCCTTATCGCGACAAAACCATTGGATCACCATGATGATTGATAGAACGTGTGGCACTCGCAGTAGCAGCACTACCTGAATACGGAGCGGAAAACCGCGCAAATCGGGACGATTCTTTAAATGAAGGGTATGAAAGGTGGGGCTTTCATACCCTTCATTTGCGGATCCAAGCTGCCGTTGGACTGACCTCAACGACGTCGGCGAGTTGCACCCTCCCGCCGCCCATCAAAGCAACAATACTTGCGGCTACGCTGTGCGGCCCTGCTCGCAAATCGAATCCCCGAACAGATCCAGGGTCGTGCCACGCTGCTGCGCCGGCAGTGCCCCGCTGCGCACCTGGGCAACCACTTCCTGCGGCAGCCACGCGTCTTCCATTGCGTCGATGCCCTTCTCGATCAACTGCTTGAGAAAAAACGACTGGCTGCGCCCTGTGATTTCCGCAAGCAGCCTCAATCTCTGTTCGATCATCGGCTCGACGCGTACCGCGATGACCTGCGACCGGTTTCCTGACTTCCTTCTCAACCCCTGCTCCTGATGGCATCTGTGCGCCGCAGACCGGCGCATTCGCGCGCTGTTTTACCACAACCGGACGGGGTGAGGAGGGTGACCGACGCTATGTCGGCGCGAACACGCCCCATCCCTCACAAGGGGCGCCCGCACGCCATTCCGCGAAGGTGCGTTTGCGAAAATTGCACCGCGGAACCGCGCTATTCAGATAATCCTTCTTCTCTCGACAGCGGGGTTTCGTGGCATAACTGGCGGCAACCCAGGCGTCCCGACGCGAGACATCGTGTCACGCGGAACGGGCTGACGCCGGACCTGCCGAAGAAGTGGTCGAATGCCCGCAAGGCGACCTGTTCTGAACGGTGAACCCGGGGGGCTTTCCGCGCCGCCGGGTACAGTCGTCGGAACGACCTAAGCCCTGCGGCAAGTTGCCCAGACACCGTACCGAAACCTGATGCCCACGGAAGCCCCGTCGCCGTTCGTTCGCTTCTCGCCTGACGTGATCTTCAGTCGAGAAGTGCTCTGCCGTCACGTTGTGGAGGAGCCTTTTTCGCTCTCCGGCAGCACCGTGCGTCGTGCGCCACGGCCTGCCCGCACGGCAGCTCAGGAAGGCATCGTGCGGCTCGAAGCCGCTCTCCCGCCGAACAGCCTTCCCTCTTCTGACCGTCGCCGCGCGCTTCGGCGAATCGCGCCCGACGGCCCGAAAAATTCTGTTCGCCTTCACACACCCACTCCTGCTTCGAGCGACTACATTTATATTGCAGGAAGACGATCTTGCGCGTGGAGCCAGTCCTGCCTCCCAATTGCGGCCCGCGGTTCCAGGATGAGAATGACATGAAGAAATTCATCTGCGCACTGCTGCTTGCGTCCACGTCTCTATGCGCGTGTGCCGACACCCCGTCGCTCTATTCCCCTAGCGTGATTGTGTACGACGTCGCGCGTGGCGAAGTCCTGCTGGAAAAGAATGCTGACGATGTCCGACCCATCGCGTCGCTTACGAAACTGATGACAGCGATGGTCGTACTCGACAAGGCGCAGGAGATGGGAGATACCCTGACCATTGACGAGGCCGACATCGACCGCCTCAAGCATTCGGGCTCCCGGATTCCCGTCGGTACCTCGCTCGAACGCGAGGCGATGCTTCGCCTTGCGCTGATGTCATCCGAAAACCGTGCGGCGTCCGCCCTGTCACGCTCGTTCCCTGGCGGCCAGTCGGCGTTCATCCAGCAGATGAATTTAAAGGCGCGCGCGGTAAACATGGCCGACACGCATTTCGAGGATCCGACGGGGCTCTCGCCGAACAATGTCTCCACAGCTCGCGATGTCGTCAAGTTGGCGATTGAAGCGTCGCACTATCCGATGATCAGTTCGTTTACCACCCTGACAGCGTACGAACAGACCATCGGTAACCGGCTTAGGTTCTATCACAACACCGATCCGGTGGTCCGCTGGACGGATTGGGACGTTCAGCTCGCAAAAACCGGGTACACGCGCGAGGCGGGTCGCTGCATCGTGGTCGACGTGGCCATGCCGAAAGGCCCGGTGATTATTGCGCTGCTTGGCGCACGATCATCCGGTGCTCGCTCTGCTGATCTGGCCACGATCCGTAACTGGGTGAACGGCGATCAAACACCCGTAGCCGTACCTCGCCTGTACTACGCTTCTGCGCATTCGCATCTCCGCCATCCAGTCGTCGTAAGCCAACCACACCGCGTGCAGGTGCGATTCGCATCCTGGCGGACCGCGTCGGCCGTCTCGTCACATCGCCACGCGTCGCACCGCATTATCGCCAGTCGAGCTGGTGCGTAGGCGTGCCCGATTCGACAGGATCCGGATCGCCATAGTTGCGCACCCAGTTCAGCGAACCGACCGGACCGGGTAGACGCCGGCGCTATAACTGTGAACACAGCCATTAGTCCGGACTGCCACCGGCGCTACTGCGAACTGGAACGGCCCGCGGGCGTAGCTACGGGACATCGGTGTCAGGGCAAACGCCACCCCGGGCTGCGACCATGACGGCGACTTCGTCTTGGATAATGAGTTGCCGGCCAGGCCGCTATCGATCGGCTGGAAGGCCGGGAATGGGCTACTTCGACAGGAATTTTACGAATCGCGGCCCACCCCTATCAGAGCGTCCGCCGTTGGGAGCTGGAAGACTTCTTCGGGATCTCGACACTACAGGCATCCAAGGACTTCGCTCTATACCAGCGCCTCGCGAACGGCAACATGCAATATGACACGCTTAATTTCCTGATCGAATGACGCGACCGCAACCCCAGGTACAAGCAGACTCTCCATACGCTGTTTCTCCCTTTCCACCAACTCTTCCCGGTTAATTTGTAGCCGTGCGCCTGAGCCGCGCGAAACTTTGATTTGCCTCTACGATTGCCTGGAGCCGGGTCTCCCGCACGAGCCTGTCGTATTCATTGACGACGACGACAAGCGCGTCCACCAACTCAGCGTCGAATTTCCATTCGCCAGCTACACCGCCCTGATTCAACTCAGCCAGCAGCCGTTTTTCCACATCGTCCATGAAAGCCGCATCGAGTTGCCCGAAGCCGCCCTCTGTCAGAAATCCCGTCAGTAACAGTATCTCTGCCATACATACCGTCGCGTCCCGATCAACCTTCCCTTGGCGTATCCGCTCAAAAGATTCTGACAGGAAGGACCAACTCGTCGGCTGCTGCACGATCCAGCGGCAGAAAGAGCGCCTTCTTATTGCGGGAATGCTTCGCGAGCCCGGAGGGTCGTGAGTTTCGATTGCCAGAACGATTCATGAATTGCTTTTCCTAGCCTTTGGTAACGTCAGGAAGCACCGTGAATTCAGCTTGTACGGCTTCGAGTTCGATGCGCGGAATTTTGCCTTCGGCAATGAGTTCGCGCACACTCGTCACGACGCCCGAATGCATCTGACCGCGTTCAGCGCGGCGTTGCGCTCCGTGTCCTATTTCGAACCTGCCCCCACAATCGCCACACGTATAACGGTACCCGTCCAGCGATTTGAGGGTGTCGCGTTTTGCGAGTGTCCCGCAAAGTGGGCATGGTGAATCTTCTGTCATGGCATCTTCCTATCAGCAAGACACAACAGCCGTCCGTCTCAGCCGCGAGAAATTTTCGTTTGCCTCAACAATTGCCTGGAGCCGAATTTCCATTCGCCCTCTACGCCGCCTTGATTCAGCTCGGTCAGCAGCCGCTTTTCCAGTCAATCAGCAGACTTTTCAATCTGATGCTGGCTGTAGGTCCAGCCGTAATCGTATTGATCGCTCGGCAACTCGCTTACCTGCAACGCCTTTTGCGCCGCAGTCAAGGACAAGCGAAGCCAGCCAGCTGCGTGCGCCGCGCGAGCCAAACCGAGTTCTCTGCGCTCCCACGGTCCAAGGTCGGCATCTGCGTTCATCGCGGCAATCTCGCATCGCTCGATCAGCCTAGCAACGAGAGCGCGCCATTCGTCTTCGATCCTGCCGTCATGCGCGGCGAGTACGTCAAACGCATTCTGGATTGCATCGTAGAGTGCTTCGTGTTCCATCGCTGCTCCTTGCGCCGGCTGCACCGGCTTTCCCTCTAAATCTTGTATGGGACACGTACACCGGGCTCGTCCGCAGGAAAATCCTTTGTATTGCGCGAAACCAACAGCATCGAATTCACCTGTGCCGAGGCCCACACAATCGCATCGGGCAGTCGAATCCGCCTCTGCTTGCGAATCTCTGCCGCCCGATTTGCGATGGCAGCGTCGAGCGCAATCATGTCGAACGAACCAAGCCATGCGCGAATAGCCGCTTCCTCTTCTGGAGTCGTGCCAACAAGGACCTCCATCCAGGTGATCGTGCTAATCGCACGATACTCATAGCGCGCGAGTTCTTTCTTCGCTGCGCCAACGCCATTGAGATAGTCGATCAGAACGTTCGTGTCGAAAAGCGCCCTTACCATTCTGAGCGCAGTTCCTGTTGGTATTCCAGACCATCGACTTTCTTGCTTTTCCACAGCCCGAAAACGTCAGCCCCAAGCGCTCGCTTGTGTTGCGCGATGTAGGCCTCGATGGCGTCGCGGATGACAGCGGCACGGGGGCGTTGCTCGGCCTCCACAAGTACCGCCAATTCTTCGATCTGCGCATCAGGCAGGTCAACCAAGATTCGACTCACTTCCGTCTCCATTGCATGATATACATATCGTATATCATGCGCAGCTTCGCAGCAAGCGGTTTTCGCGTACTCCGCGCGCCTCCGCCCTGGAAGGCGAGAAACACCGGGTAGTTGACGGGCGAGGAATTGCCCGCGTCTGCCCGTATGAGGAAGTGCAACTGGGCTAGTCGGGCTGGGGCGACGGTCGATCAGCCTTTCCCTTCTGCAACTTTTGAAGTTCGCAAATTTCGCTAAAATGATGTACGTTGGCGCGCTAATTGTGCCCATTAATTCTGCTAGCGCGGCTTTTCTACCGCAACGCGAACTCACTGCCCGACATGACTGACTAAGCGCAGGACGACGCCGCGCTGACCAACATCCACACAAGGGGATGTTGAAGGCCGCCGCAGCGACACACAAAGTGCCATCCTGTATGGCGTTTTTGATCTGCGCACTGAGATGGGCACCTTCCGAACATCAAAAAAATGACCCCCGGTATTTGCACTTGCTGCCGCTTCAAGCGAATGCACCTATTGCGCTCCTCTACCTGCGTGCGCGCGGTGACGACCATGCGCAGCGCGCGAACCGCCTCGAGCAGGCATCGGCACACTGGCTGCGTCACAGCGCAGGGTCCCACATGGCGGACCGGCAGGTCGATCTGCGACTCGTGCGCGATAACCTCGGGCATGCGTCACTGACGACGACCAGCCAGTATCTTTACGTCGACGACGATCGCCGGCACCGCGAGACCGACGGGAAACACCGTATTGACTGGTGACCGACGGCAGCCCGGCCCTACCGCCTGATCTGGAAATCGTCGGCCGTGAGCCTGACGGGTTCACCCGGACGCAGGCGGACTTTCCTTTCGGCGACCGCGATGATGCGGCGCCGTCCGTCAGCAAACGCCTTGAGCATCCGGACCTGGTCGGCGTCTGGCGGCAACCAGAATTGCGCGTCGAGCGCCTCTCGCGTAATCGCACAGGCGACCTCGCTACGATGCCCGGTCAGGCGAAACGAAATTTCATGTCGGTCCACCGAGACATCGGGCATCAGCTCAATCACGTCCCTGATTTCTACCTCCTGAATTCAGCTGCGAACTGTTAACGTCCTGTTGCCTGTCTTCAATTTAACAGAACAGATGGAGAACAGGCCCGCGCAGCAGATCTAGGCGGTGTGGATGCTGCCCAGCCCTGCTGGAGACGGGTTTGCGGTTGACGGGGATGCAGACGTGCGAGACGGTTAGTTGCATGTTTACGATCGACACGGATTTCCAAGGTGGGTCTTTACGGGAGATGAACTTCACGGCCATGCGAAGGTGCGCTCAACTGATACAGCGTGTCGGCAACTTGAAAACGGCGCACACGCGAACCTTGCGGGCGAACATCGGGGAGCCATCTGGATTTTGCGTTCGCGTTGCGCGATCGGTTGCACTCGACCCTGAAGGCACATCCACCGGTTGAATCCGCCAGCCTCCAGTTGACGTTCGGGCGGTCACCCTAGACGGAATAGCCCTGCCGCACGTAACGATCAGAACCGTTTGCGCAGCGACCACGGTAACAGCGTGTCCGAGTTCATTCGGTAGCAGCGCGCATTACAGCGGTGCGGCTTCAGCCGCGCTTTCCTCAAGCGCGAGCGCGATGAACGCGCGTGCTGCCGCGTTTCGATACGCGCCTTTGCGTAGCAGCAATGCAGCGGTCCGATGCGGCAGCGCCGGCTCCAGGTCTACCAGACATAGTTCGCTGTGCTCGCGCGCAATCGCGGCTGGCAGCAGCGTTGCAAGCGTGCTGCGGTGCACGATCTCGATCACCGCGCTGATCGAATTGACCTCCATGGCAACGCGCGGCACGACGCCATGCTGTCTGCAATATCGATCGATGTAGTGGCGGGTTGCAAACTCTTCGTTGAGCAGCACTAGCGTTTCGCTCTCGAAATCGCGGAGCGTCAACGCGGCGCGCTTCTTCGCATATGGATGCGACTTGCCGACCACCATCGCCAGGGCTTCGACGAACAGCACCTGGGTCTCAATGTCGGGGGAATGCGTATCGTTGAATGCGATGCCGACATCGAGCGCATCTTCGTTCAACAACGCCTCCATCCGGTCCTGCGGCATCTCGAGAATGTTCAGCGTGATGTTCGGATAGCGGCGGCTGTACTTCTCCAGCAGTGGACCGATCAGGTAGGCGGTGAACGTCGGCGTCATCGCGAGGCGCAGCGAGCCGCGACTCAATTCCTGCACGTCGTGGATCGCCCGTTTGCCCGCCTCGAGGTCTTGCAGAGCGCGCTGCGCGTAGCGCACATAGGCCGCGCCGGTGTCGGTCAGCTGGATCGTCCGGCCAGACCGGTCGAGCAATTGGACTCGTAGCGTGTCCTCGAGCTGCCTGATCTGCTGCGACAGCGTCGGCTGCGACACGTGCAACGCCTCAGCCGCTCGCGTGAAATTGCGGTGTTCCACGACCGCGAGAAAATAACGGATGTGCCGCAGCAGCATGGGGGCCTCCAACTATTGGTGTTACCTATCGTTAGAATAATAAACCGGTCTTGGACGCTATAGTTGCATGAGCGCATTCTTCGTCCATCGGTTCTCACCCAACACCCAGACGGAGCAAAACATGCAAGAAATCATCGACGGCTTCCTGAAGTTCCAGCGCGACGCGTTTCCGCAGCGCTCCGAGCTTTTCAAGCAACTGGCCACGAGCCAGCACCCGCACACTTTGTTCATTTCATGCTCGGACAGCCGGCTCGTACCGGAACTCGTCACACAGCGCGAGCCGGGCGACCTGTTCGTCATTCGCAACGCGGGCAACATCGTGCCGTCGTACGGCCCGGAACCGGGCGGCGTGACCGCGACGGTCGAATACGCGGTCGCCGCGCTCGGCGTCACTGACGTCGTGATCTGCGGTCACTCCGATTGTGGCGCAATGACGGCGATTGCCACCTGCAAGTGCATGGACCATATGCCGGCCGTGCGCAACTGGCTGCATTACGCGGATTCCGCGAAGGTCGTCAACGAGGCGCGCGAACACAAGAGCGAACGCGACCGGGTCGACTCGATGGTCCGCGAAAACGTGATCGCCCAACTCGCCAACATCAAGACTCATCCTTCCGTGCGGCTCGCGCTCGAACAGGGGCATCTGGCTCTGCATGGCTGGGTGTACGACATCGAAACCGGCTCGATCGATACGCTCGACGGCACGACGAACCGTTTCGTTTCTCTCGCGGAACATCCGCATGCTTGTGCAACCCCGGCTCGACTGAACCTCGCTGCCTAACCCCCTGTTTTTCGACTTCATTTCATCTCAAGGAGCATCGTCATGACGCAATCGCAATATAGCCAAGCCCCCAGTGAAGCCCTGACCGACGCGATCATCGACGCGAAGGTTCGCAAGAACCTGACGTTCGAGCAGATCAACGAAGGCACTGGCCTCAGCCTCGCATTCGTCACCGCTGCACTGCTCGGCCAGCATCCGCTGCCGGCCGGCGCTGCCAAGGTCGTGGCCGACAAGCTCGAACTCGGCGAAGACGCAGTTCGCCTGCTGCAAACCGTCCCCGTGCGCGGCAGCCTCCCGGGCGGCGTGCCGACCGATCCGACGATCTACCGGTTCTACGAAATGGTGCAGATCTACGGCTCCACGCTGAAGGCGCTGGTTCATGAGAAATTCGGCGACGGCATCATCAGCGCAATCAATTTCAAACTCGACATCAAGAAGGTCGACGATCCCGAAGGCGGCTCGCGTGCCGTGATCACGCTCGACGGAAAGTATCTGCCGACCAAGCCTTTCTAAGGCGACGGGGGGTCGTTCTTACGGGAAGGACTCCCCATATTGATTCGGAATGCATATTAACTAGTTGAAGCTATGAAGGCTTCAGACGCACTCATCTAATTCTCTTTCTCAATGGAGAAAATCTTGAAGATCCGCATAGTTGCCGCCCTTATCGTTGCAAGCGCTATCGCCGCTCCCGCTTTAGCAGGCGCTGACGTTCCCGCGCTGACCCGCGCACAAGTGCGTGCAGAACTCGTCCAGCTGCAAGCGGCCGGCTACGACCAGTCCCGCAGCGAAGACGCGAACTACCCGGTCGAAATTCAGGCGGCCGAAGCGCGCGTCGCAGCGCAAAACGGTGGCTCAAGCGCCTATGGCGGTGTGGCCGCCACTGGTTCGTCGGCAGCCGGCGTCCGCACAAGCGCCCATCATCTGGAAAATGACGGCATGCAGCCGGTTTATTTCGGTCAATGACCGTAAGACTGGATCCCAGGTCCCTTATTCAAGCCATTGTTGTTGCCGCTGCCCTTGTTGCACCGGTCGCGTCGTTCGCTCAATCGAACGCGCCTGTCACCCGAGCACAGGTCCGGGCCCAAATCGTCCAGCTTGAGAAGGCTGGCTATGACCCGAGCGGTGTGCCTACCGATTACCCAGTCGGTCTCATGGCTGCCGAAGCCCAAGGTGACTGCACAAGACGGCGTAACCGGCGCAACCGGCGTCGGCGGCGTCGCGGCCGGCTCGTCAGAGTCGGGACACCCGGCCATCTCCAAGGCCGGCGCTGTCAGGTTGACGGGCAGGCGGCGGTAAAATGAAGCGATGAAAACGAAATCGCTTTATCACGGCCACCGCTTCCCTGCCGTCGTCATCAGCTGCGCAGTTCGCTGGTATTTCCGGTTCAGCCTGAGCCTGCGCGATATCGAAGAGTTGTTGCTCGAACGTGACGTCGTGGTCACGTACGAAACAATCCGTTGCTGGTGCGACAAGTTCGGTGCTGGATTCGCCCGTTGCGCCAAAGCGGCGCGGCCCAAACCGGGCAGTACATGGCATCTGGACGGGATGTTCGTGATGCTGCGCGGCGAGCCGTACCTATTGTGGCGAGCGGTCGACGAGCATGGTGCCGAACTGGACGTGCTGGTGCAAAAGCGGCGCGACAAGGCTGCGGCAAAGCGATTCTTCCGCAGAGTGCTGCGGTCAAACCCGGTGCCGCGCAGGATCGTTACCGACCAGCTGCGCAGCTATCCGGCGGCGAAGGCTGACATTCCCGAACTCGCTCACGTGAAGCACGTTTTCGTCAAAGCGGCTGCACGGGTGAACAACCGTGCCGAGAACAGCCACCAGCCGACCCGCAGGCGCGAACGCCAGATGTGCGGCTTTCGCGATGCGCGTCGCACGCAGGCTTTTCTCTCATGCTTCGGCGTGATCCGGCAGCACTTCGCGTTACCCAGACATCAGATGAACGCGGCATGTCATCGTGCCATACTGAAAGAACGCCTCGCCACATGGCATGGCTGGGCTGTTGCGGCCGCTCACGAGAAACTTATCTGATAAGGATAACTACTCTTGAGCTGCGCACGTAATCTGCGCCCGCCAACTTGACAGAGCCCCGGCGTAGAGTGCAAATTTTTCGCCTCGGAAGGCGGCGTTCAATCCGATTCTTTGCAGTACCGTTCCAATAAGACGGTAGGTGGATTGTTTTTGAGTGTGAGCACGAAGGCCTGCACTCGTGGGATTATCTTTCTGTCGCTGCCTCCGGCGACGTGCCTTCGCAATTCATGGCACAGCGCCCCCCTGAATCAGAGAGGCATCCATGAAGCTTCGCGTCGGATGCGAACTGTCGTACATGTGTCATAAGTCCACGCCGATGATGCTGATGTTAAACACGCATTTTCCGCATGCGAAGGATATCGTCGTGGCGGATCTACTCGTCACCAATCCGCCGGTGCCGATCAGCCAGTATCGCGACATGTTCGGCAACCTATGCAGCAGGATCGTCGCGCCCGTCGGGCCGCTGGCATTGCGCACGACAGCGCTGCTGAATGTGTCAGGTGCGTTCGAAACGCGGCCCAGCGACGGTTGGGGTCATCCGGTGCAGCCGTTGGCCGACGATTCGCTGTTATTCCTGCTGGGCAGCCGCTATTGCGAAACCGATCTGCTGGTCGAAACCGTGGCAGATGTTCGGCCAATGCGTGCCAAGACGCGAAGGTTGCGAGGCGGAATGCATTACGCCTCGTTATCGTTATCCCCGACAATGAGGCATGCGCAGGCTCTGCAACGTCTCATCTGCTGAACCCCATTGGGTGCCGATCTGATAGACGCGATGTGCATCGTCGCCGGTGGCGATGTCGCGATTAAGCTCGCGCGCGATGCGCTCCATCTTCTCGATCTGCTGCACCGAACTCGCGCGTTTGCCGTCCGGACCGAACAGCGTGTCCTCGATGCCGACGCGCATATGCAGCCCCAATGCGATCGCCATCGTGTTCATCGGTACGACGTTCCGGTTCAGAGTTTCAAAGGTGAGCACGGCGCCATCCGGGGTACGGCGGGCGAACTCGATCATGTCCGCGGGCACTGTCAGGTTGCCCGAGATGCGGCGGTAGAATGAAGTGATGAAGAAAACGAAATCGCTTTATCACGGCCACCGATTCCCTGCTATTGTCATCAGCTGCGCCGTTCGCTGGTACTTCCGGTTCAGCCTGAGCCTGCGCGACATCGAGGAATTGTTGCTTGAGCGCGGCGTCGTGGTCACTTACGAAACGATCCGTTGCTGGTGCGACAAGTTCGGCGCGAGATTCGCCCAGTGCGCCAAGTCAATGCGGCGCAGGCCGGGCAGCACCTGGCACCTTGACGAAACGTTCGTGACACTGCGCGGCGAGCCGTATCTGTTGTGGCGTGCGGTCGACGAGCATGGCGCCGAGCTCGACGTGCTGGTACAAATGCGGCGCGACAAGGCCGCGGCCAGGCGCTTCTTCCGGCGGGTGCTGCGATCAAACCCGGTGCCGCGCAAGATCGTTACCGACCAACTTCGCAGTTATCCGGCGGCAAAGGCCGATATTCCTGAACTCGCTCAGGTAAAGCACGTCTTTGTCAAAGCCGCTGCTCGCGTGAACAACCGCGCCGAGAATAGTCACCAGCCAACCCGCAGGCGCGAACGCCAGATGTGCGGCTTTCGCGATGCGCGTCGCAAGCAGGCTTTTCTCTCATGCTTCGGCCCGATCCGTCAGCACTTCGCGCTCCCAAGACATCAGATGAACGCTGCTCGTCACCGCGCCATGCTAAAAGAACGCCTCGCCACATGGCATGGTTGGACTGTCCCTGTCGCAATCGAGACAGTTATTTGGTAAGGATAACTACTTGTGTGCCACACGGTTGGCCTACAGTCGCCAACTTGACAACGCCATCCGCTGGTATAACGCAAAGCGGATCAAGATCTCGCTTGGCTCACTCAGCCCGCTCGAATACCGGGAGAGTCTTGGAATTGCGGCATATACCAGTCCAAGATTTTAGCCGCACCCCCATTGCTCAACGGTCGTAGTCCGCCAATCCCGGGGATGGAACCACTCCGTTTTGAGCCGACCGAAGAAGCCTTCGCAGGCCGCGTTATCGGGTGAGCATCCTTTGCGTGACATCGAGCGAACTAGCCTGGCATCGCGCATCCGTGAGAGCCATCCGGGCCAGCGATAGTGCGCCCCGCGATCAGAGTGGACCACAGGCCGTTTATTGCTGTTGGCTATCGTCTTGATGCCCTCATCGAGCATGGTATTCACAAGTTCGGCATCCGGCCGCTTGCCGATTGTCCAGCTCACCACCAGACCATCGAAGCAGTCGATCAACGGAGACAGATACACCTTGCCGGCTGGGATCTGGAACTCGGTAATGTCGGTGAGCCACTTCTCGTTCGGGATTCCTGCACGGAAGTCACGATTGATGACGTTCTCCGGCGCAGGGCTTATTTCTCCGCCGTAGGAGCGGTAGCGACGTCGTCTGGCCGTGGCAGCGGTCAGCCCTTCCTGCCTCATCAAACGTCGCACCACTTTCTCCGAGATAATGACCTTCTGCCTGCCCAGTGCCGCGCGTATCCGGCGATAGCCATAACAGCGGTGATTGACTTCAAAGATGTCTGCGATGACGCGACGAGCGCCCGCATACTTGTCGGCCCCGAGCAGACGCGCACGATGATAGAAGTAGGAACTGCGAGCTAGCCCCAATACGGCTAACAGCTCTGGCAACGCGTAGGTTTGTTTCAGGGCATCAACCAGCATCGTTTTCCCCCGGTTGTTCAGGAGTTGCGGGACGATGCCCATTTCTTTTTTTATCAGTTGGTTCGCCTTCTTCAGGATGTCGTGCTCGAGCTGCAGTTGCCGGACGTCGCGTCGAAGCGATTCAAGCTGCTGTTCCAGTTTCGCACGCTCACTGTCCGGTGCTGGCTTCTTCTGGCGTTTCATGGATGCTGGGGCTTCACGACCGAGTAGCTGGTTCTTCCAATTGTAAAGCGTCGGCCTGCTCACGCCTGCTTTCTGGGCAAGCAGGCGCGCGCTTTCCTCTCTGGTGCACAGTTCGATGACTGGCGCCTGCTTTACCTCCGGCGATTTCGGAACGCTGCCAGTTGCCCTGCCGACAATGCGTTTTCCGATTTCGGGATGCAGCTCTTCGATCCAGGCGGCGAGGGTCCCGCGACTCGGATATCCCAACGCCCTCAAGGTCGCAGCGGCACAACGGTCATGATCTAAGTAATGATCGACGGCCACCTTCTTCTGTTGGGCCGAATATATCGGCCTGGAACGAACATAGCCGATCCGTAAATCATGACATCGTTCGTATTCGAGATGCCACGATTTCAGAGAATTCTTTGTCGGATAACCCAGCTGTCGGATGGTCGCCCCGACGCGCTTACCCAACTTCAAATAAAGCCGAACCGCTCGCATGCGGTCTTCGTACGAGTACATGAACTACCTCCAGGTAGTCCAAGTTTTCGTCCGCACCTCCGGTGGGTCAGGATTCCGTGCAAATCAACCACATGCGAACAGCGCGGTTTCGTACGACTTCGCAAGCACTGTACGAAAATAGTCAAGACAGCTTTCGGACATAGTCCCCGATTCGGACGCCTGTTTCGCACCTGTAGGGGTCCAGACCGGACTCAGCTGCCTGCGAAGTTTCAGGGTGAGGCTGTCGCTGCCACCCCTCACACAGCGAGGTGGAGGTCCACGTTAGCGACAACCTGCCACATGGCGGCATCTCCGACTGGGGGGATAGACTAACGTTCGATTCTTCAAGCTCTGACCCCTCATCAGAATTGGATTTGAGCCCGCCCCTCAAGGTGGGCATTTTTTTCGCGCAGCCTGCAACCTGGATCCTGGTCGACGGACACCGAAGCGCATTGGATCCAAGGGTCGCCAGCGCCTTACCCGGTCACCGGCGCTCGGGGCAACCCATCACGCAACACTGGAGGTGAACAATGGCGACCGTAACGCAGGTACTAAAAGCGAAGTCCGACCAGGCAGTCCATACGATCGATGCGTCGGCGAACGTGCTAGATGCGATTTCGATCATGTCACAGAAGAGCATCGGCGCGCTGGTCGTCACCACCGCATCCGGCGTGTGCGGCATCGTCACGGAGCGCGACTATGCCCGGAAAGTGGTTCTGCAACACAGGTCGTCGAAGGACACACTAGTTCGCGACATCATGACGGCCGAGGTGCGCAGCGTGGGTCCGGACGAGGCGTCCGACGAATGCATGGCGCTGATGACCGCGCACCGCATCCGCCATCTGCCTGTTATCGGCGGGGACGGGCAGTTGCTCGGGCTGGTATCGATCGGCGATCTGGTGAAGACCATCATCAACGAACAGCAGTTTGCGATCGATCAACTGGAGCTTTACGTTCATGGCGGAACTGCCGGGACAGCGGAACTGCGCCAGTTTTCAATGTGAAGCGGTTTTTGCACGAAATTTAGCGGCTAAAGTGACTCGGTATACCACAGAGTCCTTCCCCCTTGACGGTGCCAATGGCGTACACATCGAGATTCTCGAGCGCTCCGACACCACGCCGGTGATCCGCTGGGTCGAGCCGGGCCGCTGTCACTACGGTGAGCAGCGCTGGCGTCGTCGCTCCGCGCATACGTCCGGCACGTGCGCGGTATCGCGCCGCGAAATCCGTCGCGGCGACGCCGTGTTCAAGCCGGCCGAACGTCCGGCGCCTTCGAACGCATCCGCGATGATTTCGGTGGAGGCGCTGTACAGCCTGGTGCCGGAACTGCAAGCGCATAGGCCGCGCTGTCATTGCACCGCTGAGTCAGATCCGGACGCCTGCTGCGTCGAGCAGAAAACTGGTGAAACATTGCACGCTAGGGCGTGTCCCAAAAGACACACGCCATTGTCACCAAGACACGCCTCAGTATGTCCCGCGGACAGTGCGGGTCGGCCGGCCGCAACCTGCGCTGTAGGCGTCCGCGCGATGTGCGGGTTTAGTGTCGCTGATCTGACCCACAAGAGCCAGTCGACCGAAATCCGCGAACGTCAGCGTGGCCGCCAGTAAGAGACAGTCGGGCATCAGGTCTATGCGGCACGGTCTGGATCAAATCCCCATCGAAGTCTTATGCGCCGCCAGGCGCGATCGTTAGCGGTTAGTTACGACTTTGCAATAGCTTGCCGAGAATTCCGTTACCTGCATCGCGCCAAATAAGACTTTGAGCGATGAGCTACGCGGCTAGCTAGGCTCACTGAGGTCTTGCCCCCCGCTATCGACCTTGCGACCATCGAATCTCTCGATAGCGGTCGTTCCATCCCTTTCTAGGGGCGGCCTGTCTGATTAAAAAAAAGTATCGGTATGATTCGAATTTTTGAATGTTCTTTCCAAAGGATTCCTGGCAGCATCGGATTACGCATAACATTCTTGGACATGGATCATGTTGAGCTGGATCATCAGCCTGCCTGTAAATTGAATTACACGCCGTATAGGTACTCACGCTCGGCCGCCCGTATGGTAATAGGGTTTGTGATTCTCCTCAGTGGCTTCGCAGTGGTCGCGGGACATCGGGTGCAACTGGTCTCCGGCGTCCAGTAACTTGCTTGCAAACGCGAACATGTATACGTGATGTGGGAGCGGGAGCCTTGAACTCTTCCCCGCTGGCGCGCGCAAAAGGAACAATCGCCCTGCGCAGGGAGGTCGAGCCCCCGGATCTGTCAGAACATCGAATGGGGCGCCGGATTGCACGCGGTTCTCAGGCCAGTCCAACGAGTACAACAAAGATGATCGCGGCAAGAATGTGAACCGTCTTCGTCGGCAGGCGGTCGACGAACCTGCGTCCAAGATAGATGACCGGAACGTTCGCAAGCATCATCCCCAATGTCGTCCCCGCTACAACACCGAGGAACTCGTGAAAGCGAGCGGCGAGTGCGATTATTACGATTTGAGTATTATCGCCCATCTCGGCAAGAAAGAACGTCACGGCCGTTGTGCCGAAGACACCCATCGTATTTCGTTGCCGCCGCATCGGCGTCCTCCAGCTTGTCTGGAATGAGAATCCACACGGCCAAAACCGCGAATGATGCGACGACTGCCCAATTCAGGATATCCGGACTCAGAATGCTCGCGAGCCATGCTCCTGGCGCACCAGATGCTGCATGGTTTATCAGTGTCGCGGCAAGCACGCCGAGGACGATGGGACTCGGCTTGCGATATCGCGCAGCGAGTACGAGGGAGAGGAGTTGCGTTTTATCGCCAATTTCGGCGAGCCCCACGACGCTGGTTGAGACGAGGAACGATTGCATGGGATGTTGTATCCGGGCCGCGCGGACAGAACGCGACGACGCGCATTCCAGCGACCCGGTTGGGTCGGAATGCGTGTCATCGGTCTTGCCAAACATTAGCTGCGCACGCCACGAAGAGTCTTTTCGACTCGCCAAGTGTGTTGACGTGCGCCCTCGAACATCGCGTTCGAGCCGGCTGCACCCCAATCCGAAGGCGCGATTCTATCGCGCAAGGTGCTACCGGATCAAGTCGCCAGACTGGAAGCTCATAGCGATGACGAACCTTACACGGCGGGTATGCGGTGGACCGCTAACCGCATGCCGAGGATGCTCGCGTGGCTCGGCAGTCCGTTCAAGACCGGGCGTCATCTCCATGCAACGTATTGATAAAGAGGTTGAATAGATGTCCGAAGGTATATCCGATGGGGCGCTTCGGCGCATGGCCTCGATTGTTGCTCTCGTGGTCGCGCTTGGGTTGGTCGTCATCAAGGTCTGGGCCTGGCTCGCAACAGGCTCCATTTCTTTGCTGACATCCGCCGCCGATGGCCTGGTAGATGTAGTCGCGTCTATTGTGACCTTCGCTGGGGTGCGCTATGCGGCGCGACCGGCGGATCGGGGTCATCGCTACGGGCATGGCAAGGCTGAGGCGGTCGCGGCCTTCGTCCAGGCGTTGCTGCTGACCGGTGCCGCGGTCTGGCTTGGCATCGAATCGGCTCAAGGTCTGTTTGTCCCTCGAGTGCTGAACCAGACAGGATTCGGCATATGGGTGATCGTGGGCAGCTCGCTCGCTGCTGCCGGACTTGTCGGCATGCAGACGCTTGTGGTCAGACGCACCGGTTCGACCGCCATTGCCGCCGATCGGGCTCACTACGTGACGGATGTGGCCGTCAATCTTGCGGTCCTGATTGCGCTGCTGCTCGAACGTTTTCTTGGCTGGGCCCGGGCCGATGCGATCGGCGCGCTGGCAATCTCTGTGTATATGGTGTGGACCGCGTGGAGCATGGCGGCGCACTCGTTGATTCAGTTGTTCGACCGGGAACTCGATACCGCCGAGCGCACCCGCATCGAGGTCGTCGTGCGGGGATGCGACGGCGTGCAATCTGTTCACGATATCCGCACGCGCAACGGCGGCGATCGGGTTTTTGTCGAATTCCACGTCGAAGTCGACGGGGCGCTGAGCGTCGCGGAGGGCCATGCAATCGTCGATCGTGCGGAAAAAAAAGTGCAACAGCTGTTCCACGTTGCCGATGTGACGGCTCACCTCGAACCCGCCGGCATCGACGACGAACGCCTGGACGACCTCATCAAATAGGTATCGCCGTGTGCGCCGACAACTTCCGATCGCAGCTGCACCGCTAAGTTTGACTTCCCGCGAAGCTGTTCGACCAGATAGCGAGACATGCTCTTCTCGAGCGAATCGCCTCGCACGACGAGCGTAACCTTGTGCGCATGATTGGCAAAGTACAAAGCGGCCTGGCCAGCCGAGTTTCCGCCACCGGTATTGTCACGTTGTTGGCGTGTTGAGGGAGATGCGGTGACAATCTCAGGTATGAAACGAAATACATTGCCGCAGCGCGCGTCGGCCACCGACACCATTTCCTATGCGGGCTATCGCTTCCCTCCCGACGTGATGAGCTACGCGGTGTGGTTGTACTACCGGTTCCCGCTGAGCCTGCGCATGGTCGAGGAGTTGCTGGCCGCGCGCGGCATTGAACTCACGTACGCCCCGAAGGAAGTCCCCTTGGGGGATGAGACCGTGCGACGCTGGGCGGTGAAGTTCGGCCTGGGCATTGCCCGGCGTATCCGGTCCACCGCCCTGGCGCGAGGTGACAAGTGGCATCTCGATGAAGTGGTCGTCACGATCAACGGGAAAAAACACTGGCTTTGGCGGGCAGTGGACCAGCATGGCGCGGTGCTCGATGTATTGGTACAAAGCCGGCGCGACCGGCACGCGGCCCGGCGCCTGATGCGCAAGTTGCTCAGGAAGCACGGACGCGCCCCACGTGTACTGGTCACCGACAAACTCAAGAGCTACGCGGCGGCGAACCGGGAGCTGGGGATCAAGGTCGACCACCGCCAGCACAAGGGGCTGAACAACCGGGCGGAAAACTCGCACCAGCCGACCCGGTTGCGCGAGAAGGTGATGCGCCGCTTCAAGTCGGCGCGCCACCTGCAACGTTTCGCTTCGGTCCACGATCAGATAGCCAATCTGTTCAAGGATTGCCGTTACTACACCGACGCAAAACAAAAGCGGGCGCTGCGCACCTAGGCGGTCGAGGCTTGGGAAAGCGTGACGGGCGCTCCGATGGTGGAGCGTCTTGCCGCATAGGTTAGCTATCCTTAGATACTGCATGTTCGGCCGCACGACGGCTAACAAGTTGACAATATCGTCTCAAGCGACTTTGCAAATCTCCGCCGCCGGCCTGGGCCGACGCAACTTCGCGCTGGCCTAAGCTGCGACCATCATTAATTTTCGCGCGCTCTTTGGAAATCATGGTCCACGTCCACGCTATGCAAAACCACGCCCAGTCGGTACCCGAATCTTTTTATGCAAAGCTCAAAGACGGCGCGGCTTCAGCGTTGAACTCGACAATCTCAAAGGTGTTATCAAAGGTCGAGCTGTGTGCAACCAGGGCACCACCCCGATAGACATACAGGTCGAGGTCAACTTTCAGCTTCGACTGCGGATCCATCATCCAGTCCGACAGTGGCTATCTTCATGATGAAGGCTCCTTTGCCGTGGAAGTCACGACTTCTCCGCTGGCATATGCCGAACCCCGAAGGGTGAGAGTCGTCCATCACATCAGAGCCGCATAGCTCTGTGTGCTCTTTGATCAAACGCAGCAGGTTTCCGGAAAGTCGCCCGCGCAGACTATTGCCTGCTTACCGCAAGGCGCCCGCCTCACGCAGCGCGTCCGCCGCCGCGACGTTGTCGTGCGTCAGCGCCAGTTGCAGCAGCGACTGACCGCGCCCGTCGACATGATTCGGGTCCGCACCATGCTTGACGAGCACCGGAATCAGCTCGAAGCGATTAAACAGTGTGGCGAAACCGAGTGCGGTCTCGCCGGCGCCGTTCGTCTGATCGATGGGGCAATGGGTCTCGGCGAGACGCCGGGCGATGTCGGACTCGCCTTTGAACAGGGTGCCCATCAGCGCCGTATTGCCATGACGATCGCCGAGGCAGGCGTTCGCGCCGGCAGAGAGCAGGAAATCGAGTGCGGCCGGCTGGTCATCGTAGGCCGCGAGGGTCACGGCGGTATAGCCATGGTTCTCGGCCGCGTCAATTGGATAGCCCGCATCAAGCAACCCCCGCAGAATATCGATGCGTCCGACGCGCGCTGCGTCGAACCAATCGTCGTCGTAGTGGCGCAAAGCCGCCGGATCGGCTTTCGCGTACGCCGGTTTGTCGGGCAAGTGCATGCAGCCGGCCACCGCTGCGAGCGCAGTGCACGCCGCTACCAGGCGCAGCGCGCCCAGAAGAAATATGGTTCGCATGGTTGTGATTTCCCGGTGCCCCGCGCACGCCTACCGTGCGCGAACGGCAGCGGGGGGGGGGCCGGGCCCCCCCCCCCCCCCAGCGGACGCGCCACAAAACACCCAAGCCCAGCGAGTG
>NZ_JARESU010000124.1:0-24430 GCF_046027075.1 Paraburkholderia sp. RL18-085-BIA-A
GCTAAAAGCCCCGCTTAAATACGCTTTGGCCTGGTCTAACTGTGGGGGGCGCGGCCTCGCTGGGGGCGCTCCCGCTCAGAACCGATGCCGCAGGCCGCCGATCAGCGCCAGCTGACTATTCCGCCCTACCCCCGCCGGTCCGAAAACGTTGATTGCGACCACGCTCGCGTCTCCCGCCAGACGCTGATAGACCGCCGACAGGTGTATGTCAGTCCGCTTGGAAAGCAAATAGCTGATGCCCGCATTGACCTGGTGCCACTTCGGCCGGTCGCCCGTGGCGAACGATGTGGCGCCACTGCCGGTGTAGCCGTCCCCGTCGGTGTAGATGTATCCGATACCCGCAGAAAGAGCCGGCGTCACCAGATAGCGGCCGTTGATTTCGTAGTTGTCCACCCGCAGGTGATGTGCGCCGCGATAGTCGAGACGCGTATCCGTGACGACGAAATTCACCGTCGCCGGGCCGATGGCGTAGCCAGCGCCGAGCGCATAGATGCGCTGCCGCTCGACGAAGCCAGCGTTATAGAAGATGCTGGTCGACCCGCTATATTCGTCGCCGACTGCGCCATTCGGGTTGGTCGACGTCGCGAGGCCCGCCGACGGGTTACTCAGATTCAGGAAGCTCGCCACGACATGCAGCGGGCCATTGGCATAATCGAGCCCAAAGCCGTACGCGCGATTGTTTGCAAAGCCCGCGCCGTTCGCGCCCGCCGCCTGATTGCTGAAGGCATACAACGCACCGAGTCTCAACCCGCTGAGCGGAGAGACTTCGTACTTGGCTGTGTTGTTCAAGCGGAATGTCTGGAACGTGTCGTCGACATCGCCAATATGCGCGCCATAGATGCTTCCGAACTGAAGCCACGACAACAACGGCGCCACGTAGTCGAACGTGTAGTCATATTGCCGTCCCATCGTGAGCGTGCCGTATGTCTTGCTCGACACGCCCACATACGCCTGCCGTCCGAAAAGGCGGCCGCCTTGCGAAGACGTGCCGTTGATGCCGCTAAATCCCGATTCGAGCCGGAACACCGCGGCCATGCCGCCGCCCAGGTCTTCCGTCCCGTAAAAGCCCCAACGATCGCCGCTGCCGAAACCCGTCGCCGCGGACCAGCGTTGCGCGCCTTTCGCGGTAATCGACGATGCGACTGAATTTGTATAGGCAATGCCGTTATCGATAATGCCGTAGAGCGTCACTGAGCTTTGTGCCTGAGCGGCGGTGGACGCGATACAGGCGTACAGAACCGCAGCAGCGCAAACTGCTGTCTTCATTGTCTATCTCCGGTATGGTTCGTTATGTTGTTATCGTTCGAGTCCTGCGTCGGCAAGCTCCGCACGCGCCGAAGGAAACAGGCGCTGCACGGTCAATACCTTGACAGGTAGAAGGCTTGATCCCTCAGTGGTCAGCCGCAGTCTTGGCGGGCTGGAAATGCACGCCCTCTCCCGATGGCTCCGCGTCTGCGTTCGTTCGATAGACCCGCCCGAGTACGAACGACAGCACGGCAACCGCGATGACCGGAATCGCAGCAATGCGGAACAGGTCCTGCACGGGCAAGTGCGCGCCGATCAACATCCCGCCGATCATCGGACCGGCAATCGAACCGATCTTCGCGATGCCGATTGCTGACCCGGTGCCTTTCGAGCGAAAGCTGGTCGGATAGACCATCGACGCCACGGCGTTCAGACCGGACTGCGTGCCCGCGACGCAGAAACCAACGCCGAACACCGCGGCCACGAGGAGGCCAGCGTCCAGTCCCATGCCGAGCGACGCAACCAGCGGAAAGCCTATGACCGGAAGACACGTGATCAGCAGCACGCCGCGCCTGTCGACGAAACGCATCAGCACCAGGCCGCCCGCGGTGCCGCCGATCGAGAATAGCGTCGTCATCAAGGCAGCCTGACGCGGTGCTACGCCAACGGCTTCGATGAGAACCGGCAGCCAGTTCTGCAGGAAGAACAGCGCCATCGAATTCGCGATGTAAGCAAGCCACAGTACCGGCGTCACATAGCGCAACCGGCCTGCAAACAGAAGTCGCGGTGAGAACTGGCTGAACCTCTGTTCATCCGCGACGACGAAGGTCGCATCCTGCGGCAGGTCCAGATCGGGCCGCACGCGCCGCGCGGTGGCGGCGATGCCACGCAATGGCCAGCCTTTGAGCACCTGGAAGCGCAGCGACTCCGGCATCACGATTGCAGCCGCGATAGCCACCACTAGCGGAGCAAGCCCGCCAATCACGAATACTGCTGGCCAGCCGAAATGCGGCACCAGCCACACCGCCACACCACCGCCGAAGCCTGCCCCGAGTGTGTAACCCGTGAACATCAGCGTGACCCAGGTTGCACGCAGGCGCTTCGGCGCGAACTCAGAGACAAGCACGAACGCATTCGGCACAGCGCCGCCGATGCCGATACCTGCCGCAAAGCGCAACCACAGCAGTTCGTGGACCTGTGTCGTCCACGCCGTCGCGAGCGTGATCAGGCCGTACCAGCAGGCACCCAGCAGGATTGCGCGCTTGCGTCCAATCCTGTCGCCGACATAGCCGAACAGGATCGATCCCACCATGATGCCGAAGATGTTCGCGCCGAATACCGGTCCGAGCGCGCCTCGCTCGATGTGCCATGCCTTGATCAGCGACGGCGCGGCGAACGCAAGCGCGCTCAGTTCGTAGCCGTCGGTGAGCATCACGAGCCACGTCGAAAAAATCAGGACGATCGCGAACCAGCCGACCTTCTGTTCATCGATCAGACGCGATACATCCACGGTGCGTCCGTCAGCTGCCAGTTGAGTCATGTCTCCTCCTTTGCGTCCGCAGCGGCAGTCGAAGTCACTTCGACAGGCGGCGAATCTTCAGTATTGCGATCAGAGATCCACTAGGCGTGCTGTGTGTCTTCTGTGTGCACACGGTGCATCGCCCGGGAAATCTGTCGCGCCGGCATCAGTTCTTCAGATGCGGCGGATCGATCCGCTCGACGTTGTCGTAGAGACGCTCGCGCAGCATCGCGCGGTCTATCTCGTGGACATTGCCGCCATCGGCGAGATCGAGCGAATGCGCCGCGGCCGCGCCCATCGCGATGCAAGGACCCATCACCCGCACACTGGAAAGCGCTGTCGCATCGGCGTCGATACAACGGCCGACCGCGATCAGATTGTCCGCATCTTTCGCCAGCAGGCTGCCGAGCGGCACGGTATGGAGGTGATCGTCGCCGAAGGGTTTCCACTCGTAACCCTCGGCGCGGTCGTGCAGTTCGATCGGCCACGAAGTGCGCGCCACAGCGTCGGGGAATTTCGTCGCGGAGATCACTTCTTTCGACGTCAACTGCTGCGTGCCGACGATCCAGCGCGTCTGACGGATACCCGGCAAGCCGTAGCTGCGAATCCGCGCGTTTTTATAGATGTGCGGATACTCGCCGAGCAGGAACTGGAAGGCACTGTCCGCCTGGTTGCGTCCCACCAGCGCACTCTTCGATGCCGCCATCGGTTCGAGCGGCGTTTCCACGTGAGTCATATTCACGATGCCGACATTGCGGCCGCGGAAGTAGAACACGAGACCGTCCTTGCGCTCCAGCCCGTAGGCGCCGGCTCGGGCTTCCACGCGCTCGCGGAACGCGGCAGGCGTCGGCAGATCGGTTTCGTCGAGGTTTTCCAGCACGACCATCTGCGTGCCCTGGACCGGCGTCACAGGCTCCTGACAGTCGAGACCAGCGAGCCACGTGAGGGCCGCATCGCCACTCGCATCGATGAAGCCGTTCCCGCTCACGCGCACGTCGCCATAACGGGTTGCGACGTCGAGTTCACGCAGCCGGCGACCTTCACGCACGACATCGCGTAGCACTGCGCCCAGCACGACGGTGATACCCGCATCGAGAATCTTCTGCTCGATCCAGCGCGCGAGCGCAACCTCGTCGTACAGAACGACCGTGGTGAGCGGACCTTCCTTGTAGTGCAGCGCGCCCTTCTCGCCGAGGTCGCGCAGGATGCCGTCGGCGATGCCGTGCGTCACCTGGTAGCGCTTCGGGCCATTCGAGAACAGGCCACAAAACGTGCCGATGATCGAATTGACGGCCTGACCGCCGAGCGCAGGCATGCTGTCGACCAGTACCACCTTGCGGCCGAGCGCGGCGGCTTCAAGGGCAGCCGAGGTGCCGGCAATGCCGGCCCCGACGACGCAGATATCGGCGTCGAGCTTCCAGCCGGTCGAATTGGCGTCGCGGCGGACGGTGCGGGTGCTGGTTGTCAAAACGTTTCTCCGTGTATGAAAAAGACAAAAATGCCCGGACTTGCCGGCCTTGCTGCGGCCCTCAGCCGCGCTGCTTCTTGATGACTTCGACGATGCCGCGCTCCGCATCGACCTTGACCCAGTCGCCGGTTTCGATCACATCGAGCGGATCGATGTCGAAGCCGGTGAGCGCGGGCGCATGCACCACCACTGCGCCAAGGGCGATCTTGGTGGTCATTTCGTTGAACAGCATGGCCGCCGGCGCCGAACCGGCGAGTCGCGCGATATGGAACTGGCTTGACCAGCCCGACGATCCTTTCGCGCCGGGGAACACCAGCACCTTGCCGGCGAAGCTCTGGCCGCGTAGCTCGTGACGCGTTTCGATGATGGTGCCGGTGCGCGGGTCAATGCCGCCCCAGCCGGAGATGCGATCGCCAGTGACGAGCGCCTCCCCTTCGGCGCTGCCGCCGACCACTTTCCTGCCATGCAGGACAATGGTTTTGCTCTTGCTATCGGTGTTCATCGCTGTGTCCGTACTCATGCGAAAGCTCCGCTCCAACGGCCCGTCACCGCAGCCTGAATGCAGTCGGCCGTGGTGCCGAACCAGGCTTCTACGCCCATGATCGCCGGCAGGTAATGCGCCTGTTTCGCCGAATCGACAGCGGCGACACGCGTGCCTTTCGGCATCACGCGGCCCACCGACGAACAGGTATCGGTCATCAGTACGCCGCCCGCGTCCTCGATGATCTTCGTGTAGCCCGCCTGATCGGCGAGCTGTTTGGTCGCCCTGGGCGTGAAGATCCACAGTTCGGTGTCAGGGCTGACGCGCTGGCCTTCGAGTAACTGGCACGCTTCCCAGATCTGCTCGATCGAGTAGTGCGGGCAGCCGAGCATTACGAAATCGACCTCGGTGTGCTTCGCCGTCGTGTTGACACGCTCGTAGGCGAGGCGGCGCTCGGCCTCGCCGTAGCGGATCGTTTCGACTGGCTTGCGGCCGCGCATGGCTGCATCGAGCGTCGGCGCCTCGGGCGTCTGGCCGACCACGTGATACATCTCGACGCCACCCGACGACGCCGCCGCTGCACCGAAGTGCTTGAGCTTCGGCAGGTTCGGCACGTGGCGCAGACCGTTGATCACCGGGATACGGTCCTGCACGATTTCGCCCACGTAGTAGCCGAGCAGGCCCCAGTCCGCTACGGTCTTCACGTCGATGTCGAGTTCGATCAGATGCGTGCCGCCGCGATTCTCTTCGAGGTGAAGGCCCCAGTAGGGGATCTTGCCGGTCAGCATCGCGGCGCCTGCGCTTTCGCGGCCTTCCGCATTCGTGCGCGCGCCGAGCACCGCGTTGATATAGATCACCGCCGACGACTCCATCCAGGCGCAGTGCTCACCCTTGACCGGCACGTTGCCGACCTGATACGGCGCGCACGTGTTGAGCGGCTGGATACCGAGCTTCGCCGTATAGGCTTCTCCCGCGCGGTAGAGCTTCACGATGTCCGAACCGACGTTCTGCCGTTCCGCGTGCTCCGGATCGAGACCTTGCTGCAGATGGCTGCTGAACACCTTTGCTTTCGGCACGGCGACGACATCGGGACTGTCGAGATTGAACTCGGAAAACACCGCATCCAGGCCGCCGTGCTTCGTCGCATAGTCGCGCAGGAATGGCATCGTCGCGCCAACCGTGCCGCAAACGTTGTTCGTATCGACGAGGCGCTCTGCCCCCAGCGCCGTGCCATAACGTACCAGCAGGTCCATCGCGCGCTGGACGGCCGGACCGTCACGGCCATCGAGCATCGCCTGTTCTTCATCGTTCAGACGCATTTATGCGGCTCCCTGTGCAAACTGAAGGTCGATGGGGTCGTGATCCGCATCGAGCGTGGTCGCGCGGCGCAGTTCGCGGCGTACCGACAGGTCATGACGACGCCCTCGATGCAGCGTGCAGCGGTTGTCCCAGATCACCAGATCGCCGGGCTGCCACTCGTGCGAATAGACGAACTGCCGCTGGGTCGCGTGTTCGAGCAGGTCCATCAGCAGCACGCGGCCTTCGGCGATCGTCTGGCCAACGACATGCGTCGTGTGCGCGCCGATGAACAGATGCCGGCGCCCCGATCCCGCGTGGGTCCGCACGAGTGGCCAGCGGACCGGTGGCAGCGCATTGCGCTGTGCTTCGCTGTAGTCGCTGTCGCCAAGCAGGAAGCGCGAGTAGAGCGCGTAGTGCTCAGCTTCGAGTCCTTCGAGCTCTTGCCTGTCGTACTCAGGCAGCGCGTCCCAGGCGGCGCGCATGTCGGCGAACTCGGTGGCGCCGCCCCACTCCGGTACCACGACCGCGTGCAACATCGAATAGCGCGCGGAGGGCTTCTGGAACGAGCTGTCGCTATGCCACAACTGGTTCGCGAGATTGCCGACCACGCGCCGGTGGGCGCGATCCGCAATCTCGCCGCTTTCGTCGAGGTTCGAGATGTCGGCGAGTTCCTGCGACGCGAGCCGTGCGTGCGGACGGGCCACTCGCTTGAAGCCGAGATCGAGTGGCCCCAGCGAGCGGGCGAAGGCAAGCTGCTGATCGGGCGTGAGCGGCTGGCCGCGGAAGATCAGCACGGCATACCGGTTCATCGCTGCATCGATGGCGTGGGCCGCGGTGGGCGCGAGCGGCGCGGCCAGTTCGATTCCGCTCGCGAAGCCGACAAAGCCGGGCCGCTGCGGGTCGAATGGGATGACATCAAGCGACATGGACAGCTCCTGATTGATGGTTGCCCGAGACGACGTCATCGTCGCCGGGACGATGCAGGCGACCGAGCACGAAGGCCAGCACAGCGACGAGCGCGACTGGCACGGCGCCAAGATAAAAAAGCTGTTGCACCGGCAAGTGCGCGGACAGCAGCATCCCGCCGATCACCGGCCCGGAGATCGCGCCGATCTTCTGGATCCCAACAGCCGCGCCGGTTCCCTTGGCGCGTAGCGCGGTCGGGTAGACAAGCGCCGCGATCGCATTCAGGCCGAACTGCGTGCCGACCACGGCGAAGCCGATCAGGAACACGGCCGCGATGAGCATCGGTTCGGGCATGCCGACGCCGAGCAGCGCGACAAGCGGCGTGCCGACCAAAGGCAGCACAGTGATGATGACGGCACCGCGCGTGTCGACGAAGCGCATCAGCGCCAGGCCGCCGAGTGTGCCACCGACCTGGAACATCGCTGACACGAGCGCTGCGCGCTGGGGCGGCAGGCCAACACTTTCGATCAGCATCGGCAGCCAGCTATTGAGGAAGAAGAGCGCCATCGAGTTGGCGATATACACGGCCCACAGCACTGGCGTCAGCGCACGCAGGCGGCCTGCGAACAACAGCCGGAGCGACGCGTTCTGGCGCGAGCGCCCGGCGCCTTGCAACTCCCGCCCGATCACGAAACGTGTCTGCGGTGCAATCGCGAGATCGGGTGCGAGGCGCTTGACGATGCGCGCGACCTCGTCGTTGCGGTCGCCCCTGAGCGTCAGGAAGCGAATCGATTCGGGTACGGTCAGCCACAGCATCAAGCCCGTCAAGAGCGGCGCAATCCCGCCTATCACGAACACGATCTGCCAGCCGAAGCGCGGCACCAGCCACGCCGATACCAGCCCGCCAACGCCGCTGCCGATCGTGTAGCCCGTATACATCAGCGTGACCCAGGTAGCGCGCCTTCGCTTCGGCGCGAACTCGGTCATGTAAGCGATCGCGTTGGGCACCACGCCGCCGATTCCGATGCCGGCCAGGAAGCGCAGGATCAGCAAATGGTCGAGTTCGGTCGCGCGCGACGCCGCGAGTGTGAATGCCGACAACACGAAACTGCCGATCACGATGGTCCGCTTGCGGCCGATCACATCGCCGAGATAGCCGAGCGCGAACGCACCGATCATCGTGCCGAACACGAACGCGCCGAACACAGGACCGAGCGCGCCGTGGCCGAGGTGCCACGCCCGGCTGAGCGCGGGGGCTGCGAATGCCATCGCGCCGAGGTCATAGCCTTCGGTCAGCATCATCGCCGCCATCGCAAGAATCAACGTGACGGAGAAGCCGCCGCCCTTCTGCCGCTCGATGACCGTATTGATATCAACTGTCGGCTGGGCGCTCATCTCAGACCTCCTTCGTGGTCTTGCTGGCGGTCAGGACAGCACCCTGCGGCATCGAGCTAACGTTCGCGCGGTAGATCTTCAGCCAGCCGGTATCGTTGACGGGTGCGGGACGCCGCCATGCCGCCCGGCGGCGCTGCAGTTCCGCTTCGTCGACCTGCAGGTCGCAGACGCGGCGGTCCAGATCGATGTTGATGAGGTCGCCGTCTTCCACCAGCGCGAGCGGTCCACCGGTGGCGGCTTCGGGTGAGACTTCCGCTACCACGAGGCCCTTGCAGACGAGGCCGGACAAATGACCGTCCGTCAGCATCGCGACTTTCTCGGACAGGCCAGCACCGTCGATCGCGAACACCACCCGCGACGCGCCGCCGCCCATTGCAGGACCACCGCACACGCCGGCGCCGCGCATCACGACCACCGCGCCAGGCTGAATCGTGCCGTCCTTGATCGCGGCGATGGCGTCGTCGGACGTGGAATAGCAGAGCGCCGGACCGGTGAACGCACGCGTCTTGTCAGGCGAGATGCCGAATTTGACGATGCCTGCCTGCGGCGCGAGATTGCCGCGCACCAGGACGATCGCCGGTTGCTTCGCAAACGCGCGCTCTGGCGTGCGAATCACTTCATCATCGGCCACCTGTACCTGTCGAAGGTTGTCGGCGACCGTGCGGCCGGTGACCGTGAGCGCACCGGTATCGAGCCACGGTTCGAGGCGCTTCATGACAGCCCTGCCGCCGCCGGCCGCTTCCAGCTGTTCGATGGTGTCGCGACCCACCGGCCGCACGCCGGTCAGCACCGGAATGCGCGCGGCGTGCTTTTCGAACAGTGCGTAGACATCGACATCGATCTGTCCTTCCGCCGCGATCGCCTGCATGTGTTTGACGGAGTTGATCGAGCCGCCGACCGCGAGGATCGTCATTACCGCGTTGGAGAACGCGCCCGGCGTCAGGATGTCGCGCGGCTTCAGGTCCTCACGCACCATTTCCACGATTCGCGCACCCGCTTCGCGCACGAAGGCGAACATCCGCTCGCTGTTGGCGGCGATCGGTGTGCTGCCCGGCAACGACATGCCGAGCGCCTCGCTCACCATGTGCATCGAATTCGCGGTGCCAAGCCCGGAGCACACCCCGGGGCCCCGAATCGCGTTGCGGCTCATGCCAATCAGGTCTTCCTCCGACAGCTTGCCGGTCAGCGCGTGCATCGCGCCGACGAAGACGTCTTCGATATCGACGTGCTCGCCGCGGTATTCGCCGCTCGGCTGATAGCCGCATGCCACCACGATGCTCGGAATGTTCAGCCGCGCGGCTGCCATCAACTGGCCTGGAACGGTCTTGTCGCACGAGGCGAGGCACACCATGCCGTCGAGGAGCGCGCCCTCCACGGCCACTTCGATGTCGTTCGTCACCAGATCGCGCGCCGCGAGCATATAGGCGCCGCGTGCGCCCGCGCCGGTGATGAAATCGCTCGGCGCTGCCGTGCGGATCTCGAACGGCAGCGCGCCGGCCGCGCGGATCGCGTCCTTCAGTTGCGCAGCAATGCCATCGAGGTGACTGAAACAGGTTGCGAGTTCGGACGACGAGTTGACGATCGCGATCTTCGGCTTTTCGAGGTCTTCCTCGCTGATACCGAGGTTGCGCCACTGCGCCGCGCGCACGGCTCCGAGATAGGACCCACGGGGGAAATTGCTGCGCAACGGTCGTTGTGGCTTGTGTCCTTCGGACATGGTGTCTCACTCCTTTTTGTTGAAGACGATGGTAGAAAGCGGGCTAAAATCCGTCAATCATGTAACGCTGATAGGTATCATCCAATCCATGGATATTCGTCAAGTCGACCTGAATCTGCTCAAGGTGTTCGATGCCTTGGCAAAGAAACGCCATGTGACACAGGCTGGCGTGAGCATCGGACTGAGCCAGCCGGCGATGAGCTATGCGCTCGCCAGGCTCCGCGACCTGTTCGAGGATCCGCTGTTCGTTCGCACGGGCCACGGCATGGAGCCGACCCCACGCGCGCAGTCGCTCATCGATCCTGTCGCGCGGGTGCTCGAACTGGTTCAGAACGACATTCTGCCGGCGCCGGAATTTCGGCCCGGAGAATCGTCTCGCACTTTCGTGCTTTGCATGTCGGATATTGGAGAGATGGTGTTCCTGCCGCGGCTGTTGCGGTACCTCGACGCGCAGGCACCCAATGTGCGGATCAAGACCGTGGCGCTCAGCACGCCGGAACTGGAACAGGGTCTCAGTTCGGGAGACGTGGATCTTGCGGTGGGATATTTCCCGGGACTGGAGGGTGCTTCGATACGGCGCAAGGCGCTCTATCGGCATTCATTTGTGTGTATCGCGCGTGAAGATCATCCGCACATCGGCGATACGCTATCGCTCGAGCAGTATCTTGCCGCATCGCATGCGATGGTGCGTCCCGAGGGACGCACCCAGGATATCCTCGAACGCGCTCAGGCGCGGCTCGGCATCCGTGTGAACGTGCGCTTCAGCCTGCCCCGCTTCATGGGCATTCCGTTCATCGTGGCAGGCTCGGACACGATCGCCGCGGTGCCGCTCGCAGTGGGGCGCCGCTTCGCGGAATTCGTCAACGTGAAGTTGCTACCGTTGCCGTTCCCGGTTCCGAAGTACGACCTGCATCTGCATTGGCACTCGCGCTTTCACCACGAGCCCGCCAACCGCTGGATGCGTGAGGCGATGAGCGAGCTCGTGAAGGGGCCTCAACGGCACGAGCCGCTTGCCAATACGAAGCGTGCGCGCGCGACGGCATCCGGCTCCTAGAGATCGAGTACCAGCATCGGCGACTTCGAGCGTGAGCAGCACGGCAGGAACTGGTCGTTGGCACGCCGTTCGTCTTCAGTCAGATAGACATCGCGGTGATCGGGGTCGCCCGACAGAACCCGCGTGAGACAGGTGCCACATACGCCCTCCTCACACGAGGTAGCGACCATCACACCTGCTTCGTCAAGGGCCTTGATCACCGTCTGCCCCGCGCCGACATCGACGATCCGGCCGCTTCTCGCGAGCTTGACCTGGAACGGACCGTCCGCATCCGTGCTGCCGCTCGCCGGCGCCGCCGTGAAATATTCGCGGTGAACGCTCGCGCTGTTCCAGCCGAGTTGCCGCGCCTGGTCGAGCACAACCTCGATGAAGCCGCCCGGACCGCAGACGTATAGATGCTTGCCCGGCTCGGGATCCCTCAATACCTTCGACAGATCGATACGCTCAGCGAGCGGAACGTTGTCGAAATACAGACGGGTGTGCCCCTTGAGATGCGCTTCGTCGAAACGCTCGCGAAACGCGGCGCGATCTGGCTCGCGCGTGCAGTAATGCAGTTCGAACGAAGCGCCGGTATGCGCTAGTCGCTCGGCCATGCTGAGAATCGGCGTCACGCCGATACCCCCGGCAAGAAGTATCGAATGCGTTGCGTCTTGCGACAGCGGAAAGTGATTCTTCGGCACGCCGATCTCGATCAGCGTGCCCTCGGGCAAGCTGTGCATCGCGCTCGAGCCGCCGCGCGACGTCGGCTCGAGCAGCACCCCGATCAGATACCGATGCTGCTCGCCCGGGCTGTTGCATAGCGAATACTGCCGTATCAGCCCATGGCCGAGGTGCACGTCGATATGCGCCCCTGCGGAAAACGCCGGCAACGACGCGCCAGCGGGGTCGGCTAGCTCGAACGCACTGATGTTGCGCGCCACTGCGAATTTGCGCGTAATTCTGACTTTCATGAGCCTGCCACCTCCGGCGCGGCCTCGCGCTCCTGTTTGAGAAGCCGGTCGATGACCTTGCGCGACTGCACCCCGCCCGCATCGATATTCAAGCTCATGATCCGGCGCGACGGATGGAGGAGCAGATTGCGCTGTTGCGCTTCAAGGACCGCGAGGTCTTCGGAAAAAATCTTGCCCTGGCCCTCACGGATTTTCGCGGTCAGCTCGTGGTCATGCGGCGCGAAGTTGCGCGCCATGCCCCAGAAGTACCAGATCGACGTGTCGGTCTCAGGCGTGATGAAATCGACGACGATGCTGCCCGCTTTGTGCTCCTTCGGCGCGTTGTAGCCGCCGTGCCCGGCGTGAGCCACACCGACTTCGATCAGAACGTGGCTTGGCGGCGTGAAGCGGCAGATCTGCCAGCGGTCGCACGGGATGTCGTCGGCCAGTCCGTTGCCGCGTAGCGCAGTGGCCCAGAACGGGGGCGGCATGATGTTCGTCATATGGCGGCTCGTGATCACGGTGTCGCCCTCGATGTGTGTTGCCGGCGGTGCTTCCTCGATCTCCGGTTGCCCGATGCTGCTGGCATGGACGTAGGTCTCATGCGTCAGGTCCATCAGGTTGTCGATCATGAGCCGGTAATCGCAATTGATGTGGTAGAGGCCACCGCCATAGGCCCATTCGGGGTTCTCCGCCCACTCGAGATGGTGGATCTTCGACGGGTCGGCAAGCGCTTCCTCGCCGGGCCACACCCAGATGAAGCCGTAGCGTTCGACGGCCGGGTAGCGGCGGATCGTCGGAATGCCGCCGACGCGCTGTCCGGTCATGGCCGCGCATTTGCCGTTCGCGCCCATTACGAGGCCGTGATAACCGCAGACGAGCTGACCGTCGCGCACAAAGCCGAGCGAGAGCGCCGCACCACGATGCGGACAGAAATCCTCGACCGCGGCGACCTTGCCTTCGGGTCCGCGGAAGAACACCATTTTCTCGCCGCAGATCGTGCGACCGAGCGGCTTGCCGTCGATCTCATCGGGCGTACAGGCTACATACCAAGTATTTTTCAGGTGCATCGATGTCTCCTGGGAGTACTGATTGTATGAGTTTGATATTGTGGCGACAGGGGTGGGTGCGCCCGCCAAAGGCGCGCCTTAACGATCGACAGGCAGGCGAATCAGCCTTCCGCCGGGAACCCGTTTCATCGCTTTCTGATTTTCCAGCGCGGCTCGCAGGTTCCGGTGGGCAATGCGCGCATGTTCGCGCATCAATGCCTCGGCGCGCGCGCCTTCGCGGTTGCCGATTGCCTCGACGACCGCGCGGTGCTGCGCCTGCGCGATCAACAGCATTTCGCGCGCGCTCGCATCGATCGACTGCACCATCACGAACGCGCTCGGTGAAGCGAATGGCATGCTCATCGCCTTGTCGATCTGACGCTCGATGACGCCGCTGTCGCACGCGGCTGCAAGCAGCGCGTGTAGACGCCGGTTCGCATCGACGTAGGCCGAAAAAGTGTCGTCGGTCAGTTCGACGGCGAGGATCGTGTCGATCTCGTCGACGCATTGGTGCAACTTCTGCAGGTGCGCAGGATCGACGCCGCGTTCGGCCGCCAGTCGGGCGGCCAGGCCCTCGAGCGTGCCACGCAACTCGATTGAGTCGCCGATCTCGGTGACGGTAAATGAACGCACCGCGAAACCGCCCGATGCAATCGGCTCGAGCAGTCCTTCATCCTGCAAGCGGATCAGCGCGGCGCGCACGGGCGTGCGCGACACGCCCAGACGCTCGACCACCCATAGTTCGGAAATTCGGGCGCCCGCCTGCAGATGGCCTTCCACGATCAACTCGCGCAGACCGAGAAGCGCCCGTTCCGTTTGTGACGCGCTTCCCGGGACTTTGGCTCGATGCATATCCGATGCTTCAGACCCTTCGCGGTCAGCTAGATCAGCCGGCGACGATTCATCGGCAGCGTGGCGCGCTTCAACATTGCGAGTCGCCCCCGAGGGCAAACGGCTGTGGCTCATGCTTGGGTCTGTGCGATGTAATTGGCTTGATTGTATACAGCGAAATGGCATTCGCAACGAAAATCCAGTTAGTTCACGGGTAATCCCTAGGGTTATATGCTGCATTTTCTCAATCCTGTACACAACTATGCACGCCAGAGTTCCCTTAACGTGCCCTCGTCATGCGCACGGCGCCGACAACAACGCCCATTGCCGACGAAATCGCGCCGAAGAAGAGGGCAACCGATGCGCCATGCGGTCCGCAAATGTCGAAGACCATGGCAGCCAGCGCCGCACCGAACGTCATGCCCACCATCCGCGACATGGTCATCAAGCCGCCCGCCGCGCCGCTGCGTTCGTGCGGCGCCGAGGTGAGCATGATCCGGTTGTTCGGCGTCTGGAAAAAGCCAAAGCCCATGCCGCAGACCGCGACCCGCCACACGATGTCCAGATTCGACGGCGCGGACGGCAGCGCAGTGAGCAACACGAGGCCGAGCGTCATGATGGCGAGTCCAATGCCGCCGAGAAGACCTGGGGTATAGCGTTCCGAGAGCCGTCCCGCAAGCGGGGCCACGAAGACGATCACGAATGGCCATGGGGTAATCAGCAACCCGGTTGTCGTCGCGCTGCGCGCGAACTCGTGTTGCAACACGAATGGCAACGCCAGAAGAGCGAGCGTCTGCGCCGTGTACGAGCAGATCGAGGTGAGCGCCGATAGCGACAGGACCGGAATGCGCAGCAGGTCAAGCGGCAGCAACGGCGCGGTGCGCCTGCGCTGGTGACGGACGAGCGCCGCTGCGGCAAGACACGCAAACACGATCTCGATGGCCGGCACGAGATACGCGCTTTCACCGGCTCTTCCGCTTTCAACATTTGGGGCGCCCAGGCCGCCGACGCCGATGATGAAGAGTGCGATCGTGACCGCATTGAGGAACGCAGCGGTCAAATCGAAACGGCGCGCCATGGGTTCACTGCGCGGCAGAATCGCGCCTGCCAGCCCCATCGCGAAAACGCCGAGCGGAAGGTTGATCGCAAAGAGCCACCGCCATCCGCCAATCGAGAGAATTCCGGCGGCGACGGTCGGCCCGAGCGCCGCCGATACCGCAACGGTCAAACCCAGCAGCGCGACGCCGCGGCCGACCTGACCCGGCGGAAACACCTTGCGCAGCAATGCCGGCACGATAGTCGACACGCATGCTCCGCCGAGGCCCTGCAACGCGCGTGCGGCGATCAGGAACGGCAGGCTGGACGCGGCAGCGCAGCCGATCGACGCCAGCGTGAATATCGCCAGACCGCCAAGGAAGACACGTTTGTAGCCGAGCATCTCACCAAGCGACGCCAGTGGCAGAACGGCCACCGCGACCGCCAGCTGATACGCGTTGACAACCCACACTGCGTCGGCGGCGGAACTCGACAGGTCGTGCGCAATCGTCGGCAACGCGACATTGGCGATCGACGCGTCGAGATTGCCGAGAAATGTGCCGAGCAGTATCGACAGAACCGCCCACCTGCGCACACGCGATTCGGCTCGGCCTTCGCCGTCGCGGGCCACTGTCGGACGGGCGTATGCAAATCGTTTCATCAATTGGTGTCTTCCACTCATACTTGCTGTTTGATCACACGCACAGCCATCTCACATGCCCAACCGCCCCGCTACTCGACCCGCCGCACCCGGGACGCACGAGCCAGCCAGCGCCAGTCCGCTCCACGCGTTCGCACCATTGCGCCTCGCGCGCAAGCTGCGGCTCAACCAGTTGCTGATCGTCGACAGCGTACTTCAGACCCACTCATTCGCGGTGACTGCCCAACGTCTCGGCATGACGCAGTCGGCAATCACCAAGGCGATCCAGGATCTCGAAAGCTTCTTCGATGCGAAACTGTTCGAGCGCACCAACCGCGGCGTGCGACCTACCGAACTCGGTCTTCGCATGGGCGAGCACACCCGCGTGATGCTCGCCGAGATGCGCTTCATGACAGATTCGCTTAACGCGCTGCGCCTCGGCGACGCCGGTCACGTCGCGATCGGTACGCTGACCACTGCAAGCTCGCGTCTCCTGCCCGATGCCATTCGTGCCCTGCGTATCCGCCATCCGAACATCGGCGTGTCGATCGTCGTCGGCGACCGCGCGCAGTTGTACAGCTACCTGGTCGAAGGACGGATCGACATCGTCATCGGCGCCGTGCCGCCCGCATCATCCGGATCGAACGACCAGGTGGCCTACCAGGTGCTCTATGAGGACGCGCTGTACGTCGTCGCCGGCAGCGAACACCCGCTCGCCGGACGTCGCGCGCTCGGCCTCCACGAATTGCAGTCGTATCCGTGGATCATTCCGCCACGCGAGTCGCTGGTGCGCGTGAAGATCGATCGCCTGTTCACCAGCGCCGGCCTGCAATTGCCGGCCGACCTGATCGAATCGCTTTCGCCGATCACCAACATGGGCCTCTTAATGGACCAGCGATCGCTAGGTTTCATGTCGGCGGGTCTCGCACAACTCTTTCTGACGGCAAGGCTCCTCGTTCGTCTCGACGTCGGCGAACGCTGGAGCTTCGGCGACGTCGGTTATGCGATTCGCGCAAGCCGGCCACCCAGTCTCGCGACCCAGTCGTTCATCGCCTGTTTGAAGGAGCAGGTTCCACCTTCGCCAGCGCCTTAGAAAAAGTGGTGCAGACCAATGCGCGCCACCGCCTGCGCGTTGCTGTTCGACGGCGACAACCCATTCACCACGGCAAACTGCGCGGCGCCGCCTGCGCGCTGCCAGGCTGCCGCCGCATAGACCGTGGTTGCTTTCGACAGGAAGTGCATATAGATCAGGTTGACCTGATTCCAGTGATCGGCATCGAGCTTCGAGTACGTGTATGACACCCCGACCGTGTCGAAGGGCGAAAGGAAGGTGTCGAGACCGCCCTCCGCGCTCCAGATTGAAGCGGTGCCGCGCGGCGTTGTGAACTTGACGTTCGAATACATCGCGTGCGGCCCGAACAGGCTGCCCGTGTAGCGCCCGGAAACGCCATAGCTGCGCGTCTGATCCGCGTTGAACATCGCGTAGGTTGCGCCGGGTGCCGCCGGATTCGCGCTCAGCCCCTGTCCAAGCAGGCTGCTGAGGCCGAGCGTCTGCCCAAGGTTGAACGAGCGATTGTTCGACACCGTATAGGCCGCCGCCAGCAGGGCCGGACCATTCGCATAGCGCGCACCGAAGCTGTATGAACGGCCACCGTTGAAGTTGCCTGGCTGACCGCCGAATCCGTTGATCACACCTAGCGTCAAGCCGTGAAACGCAGGCGTTTCATACTTGACTGCGTTGTCGATCTGAAACTGGTTCGCCTGGTTGTCGAGATTGCCGGGATGGAAGAAATACGACGAACCGAGAAAACCGCTGCTGCTCGCACGCAGATACTCGTACATGAAGTCGGGAATGTGGCCGAGCGTGAGCGTACCCTGCGGCGCGGAAAGCGCAACGTACGCATAGCGGCTGAAGAGAACGCCGCTGCGTTTGAAACTGCCGTCATTCAGATTGAAGCCGTTTTCCAGCACGAAAGTCGCCTTGAGATTGCCTCCGAGGTCCTCAACGCCGCGAAAGCCCCACCGATCCGGCGAGCGGTTGCCCGTATCGAGCCGCACATTGTTGCCGCCGCGTTCGTTGGTCACGTAAGTCACGCCTGCGTCAACGCCGCCGTACAGCGTGACTGAACTTTGCGCGAACGCCTGGGTGCTCGCGAGTGCCAGCAAGGTCATATTCAACAGGACTTTTTTCATCTGGTCTCCATTTTTATGCGCGTGCAGACGCACCGCGGGCGTGCGCCCGCGGTGTCAGGCACGCTGTTATCGGATTGGGAAGGCCGCGGCCGCGACAGACGGCAGCCTGATGCGCGTTACTTGATCCGGAACACGCGTTGCGCGTTGGTTTCGAAGAAGCGCTTCTTGTCGGCCATGCTCATCGGCAAGCCGTCCAGTGCAATGACCTCGTCGATGGCGTGCTGGTACGGGTAGTCCATCGCATACATCACACGATCCATGCCGAGCAGGTCCTGAGTGAACCTGATCGCCGGTCCCCAGGCAACGCCGCTATTGGTGATGACGAAGTTCTCGCGCAGATAGTCGCTCGGCTTCTTCTTCAACGGTTTCATCGATGCATAGCGCTCGGACACCACCGTCGCGCGATGCATGTAGTCGAGCCGATAGGCCCAGAATGGCAGCGCTTCACCCATATGGCCGAGGATCACCTGCAGCTTCGGGAACCGGTCGAATACGCCAGCGGTAATCATCCGCAGCGCGTGCATGCCCGTCTCGACGCCGAAGCCATAGATCGCGCCGTCGAGTCCGCATTCGAGGAACGGCTGGATCATGTTGCGCGGCGGCGTATTCGGATGCAGATAGATGGGTGTGTCGTTCGCCTCGGCCGCTTCCAGGATCTCCCAGAACTTCTGGTCGGAGAGATACTCGCCGTGCGTGTGCGAATTGATGATCACGCCGGTCAGCCCGAGTTGCTTGATGCCGCGCTCGATTTCCAGCGCCGCTTCCCGCGGATTTTGCGGCGCCACCGCGACCATGCCCGAGAAGCGCGTCGGATGGTTGCGTACGGCCTCGGCCAGTTCGTCGTTTGCCGTGCGCGCAAACGAAACGGCGGACTCTGCATCCATGATCTGCACGCCGGGCGAGGTCAGCGCAATGATCTGCCTGTCGATGCCGGCCTCGTCCATGTGCTGCAGCCGTTTCTCGCCGAGGTCTTGCAGGCATTCAATGATATGCCGTGCACGTGCGCTCTGGCTGCTCATGTAGAAACCCATGAGGCTGACGAAGCCCGGATCGGGATCGGGTCCCTGGAGAATCTTCCTGTACATCTCCAGCATTTCCGCGGGCGCGAATGCTTCCTCGGTGGCGATGCGTGCGTATTCGGCCTTGGCCGGGCGAAGTGCCTGTTTCGTTTCAGGATGGTTCATGTCTGGATGGTCTCTGGTTGCGGATGATTACCGCTAAATGGATACGACGGATCAAGTGCGTTTCGCGACCGGCAACTGCCCGCAGGCCGCATCCGGCTCCTGCTGGTCGTGATGTGTGAAGTGAGGGTTATCGCGTGAAAAGAGACGGGACAGAGCGAACGCCGCTGCCGCTGACACCAGCGCGGGCAGCGCGCCGAGGAACAGCAGATCCTGTGCGGGCCAGCTCATCGCGAGCAGCATGCCGCCGACGAGCGGACCGACGACCGAGCCGATCCGTCCGATCCCAAGTCCCCACCCCATGCCAGTCGAGCGCATGAAGGTCGGATAGACGCGGCTCGCGATCGCATGCGTGCCGGCCTGCCCGCCGACGACGCCGACTCCGGCACCGGCGGTCGCGACAATCAGCAGATACGGGTTATCGAGCGACAGGCCGATCGCGCCAATCGAAGCCGCGCCGAACAGGAAAAGAAGCGTCAGCACTCGCGCCGGGTTGTAGCGTTCAAGCACGGTGCCGAGCGCAATGCTCGCGACCGTGCCGGCGATCTGCAATGCGGAGGTCGCATAAACCGACGACTGCATCGAAACGCCGGCGCGTGTGAGCACGGTAGGCAACCAGCTCGCGAAAAAATAGATTTGCAGCAGACAGGTGAAATAGATCGCCCAGATCAGCAGCGTCGGGACAGCGCGGCCCTGCGCGAACAGATGCCGCACCGTCAGGCCAGGCGCCTTCTCTTCGTTCGCGACCCACCTCGTGTGCTCATTGCACTGCAGTCCCGGGCAGACGCGCCGCATCAGTGTCGCAAGCTCGGCCCCCTTCGATTCGCGCACAGCGCGAAACCGGATCGACTCGGGCAACGCAAGCAGCGTGATAGCGCTAAGCGCGAGCGAGAGCCCGCCGCCGATCTGAAACACGATCGGCCAGCCGTGGCTTTTCAGAAGCACACCCGCAACAAGGCCACCCAACGCCGATCCCACCGAAATGCCGCACGCGGTGATCATCACGACGAGGGCCCGCAGACGGCTCGGGCTGTATTCGGCACACAGCGCCAGTGCGTTGGGAATGATTCCGCCGAGCGCGATTCCCGCGACGACGCGCAACACCATCAATTCCGAAAGCGAACTCACTGACGACATCGCAAGCGTCGCCGCGCCGACGATGGCAGTGCATATGACGATGATCTTCCGGCGGCCGACGTAATCGGCGATCGATCCAAGGCCAAGCGCGCCGAACGCCATGCCGATCAGTCCCGCCGAGAATGCGGGCGCAAAAGTGGACGGCGCGATGTTCCACTGCCGGCTCATCGCCGGAACGACGTAGCCGAGCGCCTGAGCGTCGAAGCCATCGGCGAGCAGGCACAGAAAGCACAGCGCGAAAACGAGCAACTGGAAGCGATGGACCGGTCGAGCGTCGATCGCATCTGATAGATTAAGAGAGTCTGGGGGTGTCAAGCGGGTCTCCTTAGCCTTCTGTTCGGCCAACATGTTTTAGTAGATGCAGTATGGATATGCCTGACAAGAAAGACGACTGAAAAAAATGGCCTCAGACTTTCTCAATTGGAATATCTGGTCGGACTGCCTTGTGCAACTGGCGCGGCCTATGGCAAGTACCGTTCCGGGAGTCGTCCGCTGCCGCGCGAGAGAGCCTTGCAGGCTTCGTGCGGATTGCGTTCTCCTCCGAGCATGCTTGGTTGGACACAGATGATCTGATCCAACTCGGTCTTGCGGACGCGCTCGACAGCCAGTGGTACCCGGTCGATGTCGTCAAGAACCTGGGGGGAAGCGTAAGCGGTCGGCTTTAGCACGAACTCCGGCCCGTCGATCTTTTACAGGGGCGGCAGCAGCGGGTCGAAGAATAGGGGTAGGAAACGGCGATCGACGTCCCCCCTCCTCACCCGGTGTGCAGTTTTCCCGCGACGGGATCTCCAGTCAGTTGTTTCCACATCGGGATTGGCGTGCCAATCGAAGGGCCTCGGACATCGTGAACAGCCCAAGATTAGCGAAGAAGGCTTCTGAAGCCTGTTTTTCGTGCCGGCTGCCATTCGTGGCGAGCCGCGATTTTGCTAAGGACAGGGTGCGCGGATCCCATCGAGGCTGCGGGCTTGCTTCGGCAACTGCCCCTCTGGCAAGCCGGATACATGCATGCAGATCGGTTTCGCATCACGAACAAGAAGCTTGCAAAAGGCGTCGGGTCCATACAAGCACGAAAAGGACGAATACCCCTTTCTTGAAGCGCTGCTGCCGCCCCACACGCGCAAACGCAAGGTTGCGTTCGGCACCGAGGGCGGGCTGTTTTCGACGCGTCTGGCGGTGCCGACGGTCGTCTGCGGCCCCGGCGACATCGACGTCGCGCACAAACCGGACGAATACGTCGCGCTCGCGCAGCTCGACGCGTGCGATGCGTTTCTCGCGCGGCTGATCGGCGGGTTGCAGTAGCGCGTCTTACGCTTCTGTCGGCACGCACTGCCTGGTTGCGACCGCGACGCGCGTGCCGTACTGCACCGCCGATGACGCCGCGACCGAGAGCGCGAACGAGAAGCACCCGAGCACCACGCCGCCAGGCATAAGCGACGAGGAAGTCCGCCCCGTGAGTTCGATGCGACGACACGCACAGCACGACGCCAGGCAGCGGGAACACCGCGAGCAGTCCGCTCCATCGCGAGATGTTCGGTCTCGCGTGACAGCTCGCCGACGCTCGCTATTGATGAAGTAGGTGCGGTACATTTTCATCTTTCTCACATTCTGCGAGCTCAGCCACAAAGAACGCGTGGCCCCCTCAAGAATGTCATCATTTCGTTGTCGGCGCAGTAGCAAAGCGCGAACAGCCATCGAAGCGGGGTCGAGTGGCCGGCTCCTGTGAGGGCCCTAGCCTGACTTACCCAAGGCATCGCGCTCAAGCTGCTCTCGGGATACATGACGGACGTCAGTACCCCGTACAACGTAGACAACAGACTCGGCGATATTGGTCGCGTGGTCGCCGATGCGCTCGATGGCCTTTGCTATGAACAGGTAGTCCAGTCCAATCGAGATTGTCCGTGGGTCTTCCGTCATGTACGAGACCAGCTTGCGCACGAAAGCCCGGAACTCGTTATCGATGGCTTCGTCATCCCTGACAATCTGTGCTGCTGCAACGTTATCCATCCGTGCGAATGCGTCCAGCGCTCTACGAAGAATGTGTGCAGCCATTTCTCCGGAAAGCTTGATTTCGGCGATGTTGATGCTTCGCGCGTTCGCTTCCCTCGCGATGCGGCGCGTCCGTTTCGCAATCTTCCGGGCTTCATCGCCTGCGCGCTCGAGGTTGGTGACGCACTTGGACGTAGCCATCAGGAGTCGAAGGTCACGTGCGGCCGGTTGTCGACGAGCGATGATATTGCTAACCTCTTCGTCGATTTCTATTTCCATCGCATTAAGCCGGCGTTCCCCCTCGATGACCTTCTCAACAAGAGCCATATCGAACGTGTTGAGCGCATCCATCGCGCACGCAATCTGCGACTCCACCAGTCCGCCCATTTCGAGCAGCCTGGTTGAAAGCAGATTGAGGTCAGCGTCAAACTGGCTGAAAATATGCTTGTCCGACATTTTCGTTCCTCGTCCAAAAGTGGCCGGTGACGTATTCCTCAGTTCGCCGATGCAATGCGACTGTGACCCATACCCATCACCCGCAGAATGCGTATACAGACCGTTGAAACCATTGATGTTGTCGACATCGACGCCTGGCCGTGTCGTGTCCAGCTGAACCTCGTCCAGCCAGTCTTTGCGCACCCAGACGCATGGTACATCTGCGGTACACAACGCGCCGGGGCAGTTACGCAACGCCCTTGTCCGGAAATCGCCCCGATAGAACCTGGTAGGGTTCGGGCCTGCCTAGCAGGTATCCCTGAATTTCATCACAGTTCGCTGACCGCAAAATGTCCAACTGAGCTTCCGTCTCCACCCCTTCAGCAACGACGACTATATTCAGTTTATGCGCCAGCTCGATGACGGCCTGGACCACGACGTTGGCTGCCTCGTCGGTAGCGACCTCATCCACAAACGACTTGTCCAACTTCAAGACATCCGGCCGGAACCTGGTTACGTAGCTCAAGCTTGAATAACCCGTGCCAAAGTCATCAATGGCGATGCGCACGTTCAGGAGCCGGAGCTGCGCGAGGATTTCCTGCGCGCGTTCGAGACTCTTCATTAACGTAGATTCAGTGATTTCGACCACAAGTTGCGAGCCATCGATGTCGTTCTTCTGCAGAGCGCTCCGAATGGCATCACCAAGCCCCGTATCATGAAATTGTCCGGCGGAAACGTTAATCGACAGAGAGATGTCATGTGCACTTGTCCTGCGAAACTCGGATAGTGCGCCGATCGCCTCCACCACTACCCAGTATCCGACAGGAATGATAAGGCCCGTCTCTTCCAGAAGCGGAACAAATTCACCAGGAGACACCTCGCCCCGCTTCGGGTGATTCCAGCGGAGGAGGGCTTCCATCCCTGTAAGCCGTCCGGACCTGGCGCAAAACTGCGGTTGGTAGAAAAGCACAAACTGCTTATGCCGCACCGCTTCGCGCAACTCTCTTTCGAGTTGCAGACGGTCACGATCGCCTTGTTCCTCCGCCCCAAAAAGCCGATACGCGTTACGGCCGGCCCGCTTCGCTGCATACATCGCAAGGTCCGCACCCGTAAAGAGCGCCTCAGGCGAGTCTCCATGTTCCGGGAAGAGCGCCGCTCCGACCGAAATTGTTACAGAAACGGTCTTGCCCGCTACTAGCAATGGGCGACGGGCGGAAGCAACGAGGCGCTGACACAAGCGGTCAATATCCCGGCGCCCCCATTCGCCCGGTACGATAACGGTGAATTCATCGCAGCCGCCTGGACGCGATGCCACTGCGTTGTCGGGGAGTTCGTCGCAAATGCGTCTGGCAACTTCCGCGATAACGCCATCACCCACCGAGTGACCGGCCGTGTCATTGAGCACCTTGAAACGGTCTAAATCAATGTACAACAGCGTGAAGGGCAACCCGCGCTGACAACTCCCGGAGAGCACCTTCAACATCGCGCGGCGATTCAGCAGTCCGGTGAGGTCATCTGTTTGCGCAAGCGGCGGCGAGGCCGTGTGCCCTTTCAGAGAAGAGGCACCACGCGGCATTTGCAGGCGGACTGCAACATAACAGCCGACGAAAACGCCCAACGTGGAAAGTGCGAGAATCTTTGCGGGCGCTGTTTGAAGGGCCATGACAGGTCGAAAAGAGCCGCAGGCAGCCGCTGCGGCGAGGATGTCAACGCACCCTCGCAGTCGCCGCTGTATGCGTGCCGGTGTGGAGCGCTCGAGTAGGTCCTTTAAGGACCCGTGCCTTAGATTCACCACTTCCGTTTATCTCGTCGGTTTGACGCTCAATGTGGCCCGGCAAAGTGGCTGGGCACGCTAACTTTTGCAACTGCCGGTCCTGAAAGAGGCATCAGTCCAGTTCAGGAAACTGTCGCAGCGGACCCCTCTGAAGAG
>NZ_JARESU010000125.1:0-24046 GCF_046027075.1 Paraburkholderia sp. RL18-085-BIA-A
CCTATACACCCAAGCTCGTTACTGCTGACGAGAGCCGACCGTTGGCGGACCCACAGCGGTCAATTCAACAATTGGGAAGCAGACATTCAACGCTCCGGTTCAGCGGCGGGCCGCGCAGCGGACCGTCCGCTGCAACCGATTGTCAGGCCGCCATCACTGACGCACATAGCGCAAGTGTGTGGCAGCTGGACCATCAAGAACCTTGTCAATGCGAAACTGCGGCCCAGGCTCGCGCAGGTTCTCGAAGAGACGCCGCCCACCGCCGAACAACACGGGTGACAAGGCGATTTCCAGCTCATCAACGACACCCATGGTCAGGTACTGCTGGATCACATCGGCTCCGCCCGCGATACGAATATCACGACTGCCTGCGGATTCCCGAGCCAGCTCAAAGGCACGCTCCGGCCCGTCATTGATGAAGTAGAAGGTCGTCCCACCCGGGCGCACCCAGGGTTCGCGTTTCTCATGGGTAAGAACGTATGCTGGTGTGTGAAACGGAGCCTCCTCTGGCCAGGCGCGCTCGCCTTGGTCGAACATTCGCTTGCCCATAATGTTGGCACCGATGCGCTCCGTGGTGCTGCGAAGCAGGTCATTGACCGGGCCGGTCTCTCCCCCTGGTCCGAGCTTGAGGTTCTCGCGGAAGTACTGTTGATTGAGGATCCAGGCCATCAGCGCACCCCACTTAGCGCCCCAGTTCTTGTACTCAGGCTTGTCCCAATTCTCCATGGTCATTCCTTCCGGTGCCATGTAGCCATCGAGGCTAAGTCCAATGTTGACGAATACTTTACTCATAATTCTCCTCTCGCATGTTCGGATGTCGGCCTAACTTTGATATAGGGCGACCGTTTTGCGCCCTAACTTCGACGACTGCCGGTTAACCCGGCAGCTAGAACCAGAGATATATTGAATTAGATTAGATAGCCGCGCCATTTTTGACTTCTGCCGAGTCCATTAAATGAAATACATAAAGCAGCATATCGGAGAATGGTCTGCAAATCATCCCTATGTCTGCTTTGGAGCGATTGACTGAATGTTGCCTCGTGGCCGCCCGCGGCCCCATGCATGAGGGACCGTTTCCCGTGGCACGTAAAGCGGTGATCTGTGGCAGGCGATCCGGAGCGCCCAGCCATCGCAGCAAAAAGCGGACGCATGACGCACGTGATGAAGTTGGAGTTGCTCCAATGCCGCTATCCGTGTGCGTATTTCAAGTACCTGCAGCACGGATTGCCCGCGCGGCCTGTTAGCGTCCCGGGCTCACTCGCCTGGTGGCGAGCAAGCCTCAACCGCGGAGCGCCACAGTAGCCACAATGAGAGCCGAGAAGATCAGCGCAGGGGCGAGATGCCGGAACGGCTCCCGGTTTCGTAGCAACGTGAAGAGCACGGCGACCAGGATCGCACCGGCCAGCGTTAGGCCCAGGACTCTCGTTTGTTGTCCAAAAAGAAGTGCCGCACACAACAGCTCAAGAGCGCCACAGAGCAAATGAAACCATGCCGGGTAACCCCAGCGCGCGAAGTCGCGCTTCACCGCGCCGCGTCCTGTGAGATTGACCACCCCAGCAACCGCGAACAGAACCGCTACGATCATCGCGAGAATCGATTCGAAAGATGCACTGTTCCACGCCATGGTCATGCTCCGTTGATTTGCTGAAAGTGCTTTTGTGCGGAGAGGTCCGCAATCAGGCCGGGGCCATGGGGCTTCCACGCAAGAACTCGCCGGGCATGCTGGCCGCTTACTGTCTGGTCGAGCGCCAGTGCGTCAGCGAACGGTCCAAGTGATTTGCGAGCATCGTCGAGCGGCCAGAATTGGACGCGATCGGCGCCGACCGACGCCCGAATCGCTTCACCCATTTCGGCAACCGCAACGGCGTCTTCCGCGACCACGTTGAAGATCTGTCCCGTGACTCGACCGTCCCCGCCTGCCGCCAGCTCCACCGCGCTCAGGTACGCCGTGGCGAGATCATCGACGTGAACGGCAGGCCAGTGGTTGCGACCATCGCCGACGACCCTCACACTGCCGGTCTGACGGGCCATGCCGGCAAGCATGCCGAAGATGCCGCCGCCGTAGCCGTGCACCATCGCCGGCCTGAGGATCACTGAGGCAATCGAGCGGCTTGCTGCTAGCGCCTGCACATGTTGCTCCACTGCAGGCCGCCAGCCGATTAGTGGTGTCGGGTTCAGCGCCGATGCTTCAGTCGCGGGCCCCCCCTCCGTATTGCCGTAGACCCAGGTGCCCGACGTATAGACAAACGCCGCGCCCGGATGCAAATGCGAAAGCATCGCTACAGTCGCGGCCTCATCGGCAGCAGCGGCGGAAGCATCGTTGGTCGACGCGGCGTGCACCACGCCATCAGCGGCACCGGCAGTCGCAGCGAAAGACTGTGGCTCACGCAGGTCGCCGCAATGCAGTTTCACACCGAGACGTGCCAGCGCGCTGGCGGCCGCCGAGCTGTCCTGGCGCACCAGCGCCGTTACCTGATGACCGAGGCTGATCGCCTTGCGCGCGACCGCTTGCCCGATGAAGCCAGTACCACCTGTAATGAACAGTTTCAAAGCGTTCTCCAATGATTGACTGCGATGTTGATAAGTCACACGAACGAGACTTATCGGTCTCGTTTCGGCAAATCTAAACGAGACTGGCCAGTCTTGTCAACTGCTCGACGATCTGTTATTAATCGGGCATGAACACATCCTCTCTCCCCAGCCTGAGCCCGCTGCAATGCCGCAAGCGGTCTGCAATCCTCGACGGCGCGAAAACCGTTTTCTTACGCGAGGGTTTCGGTCTGGCAACGATGGACGATGTCGCCTCGGCCGCCGGCGTCGGCAAACAGACGGTCTACCGCCACTTCAAGTCGAAGGAGGCGCTCTTCGTTGGGCTGGTGAGCGCGATGTGCGCTCAGGTGGGCGCGCTGCTTGCCAGCGCTCAGGGCGAGCAATCCGATGGCGCACCCGAAGTCGAGTTGCGCGAGCTGGGATGGCTGCTGGCACGAAGCCTTATTACGCCGGATACTCTGGGGCTTTATCGGGCCGTCGTTGCTGAGGCCGCGCGTTTTCCGGAACTCGGCCAAGTGTTTTACGAAAATGGTGCAAAGGTCGTGCGTGCCTTCGCCGCAACAATTCTGCGAAAGCGATTTGACGAAGTGACCGCTGCATTGCGGGCAGCGACATTCGTTCAGTTGGTGCTAGGCGACGCGCATCTGGAACTTACACTTGGCTACACAGTGCCCGATGTTGAAGCGCGCTTCGCGCTGCAGATTGACGAGGCGGTAGCGGCTGCACTTCGCTAAGGAGCGCCGGATAAGATGTCGAGCCGCTGGATGCGGAACGCAACAGCGTGTAGCGCGGGAAACAAGACACCGCGTGTCCGATTCCGAACGCAGTCGCGCACCGGTTTCCGCATGATCCAGCCGCGTTTCTAAAATTGTGGGTGTCGTTTTGTGGCCGGTCTGCGTGACGGCATTCGGCGGCACGCGACCCAAAGCGGAATTACCAGCTGTGGAATTCGAAGGCCGAAAGCTGTCGCTCAACACCAGTTGCCAAAATGGGTTCTGCCATGGTCGCGCGGCGATCAACCGAGGCTAGCCAGAACCTACTCCGAATAGAAGCCCGAACCCACCAGGCCTGGAACTCCGTCGATCCTGACTGCCTTCACATAGGTCCATTTATGCGATGGCTGACTCTGCCCCGGTCTCAGGAACATATAGTCAACCCAGCCCGATCCCTTCGTTTCAACCGTCTGGATCATGGCGTCATGAAACGGCTTGCCGTTGGTATCTTTCTGACCGCGGACGTTGGTTCCCTCACGGGCAGGGAAGGCCGGATTCAACAAGACATTTTCCTTCAGATCGTAAACGAACAGATAGGTGTCGCCGTGGAACCACTCGCTGCCTTTGATTCTGAACTCGGAAAACGCGACCTTGCCTTTACTTCCGATCAACGCCGCGGCTTTGTCGACCAGCGCTTCGGTTTGTTTTGCTGTCTCGGACGTCGGGGGAGATGACTGAGAAAATGCAGGCGACGCGGCGCAGAATAATCCAACCAGTAGCAGTACGCTGGTAACGAGAGCTTTACCGTTCATACCAGTATCTCCAACGGTTTGGTTATGCGCTGGCCCGTACGTCGGTCGCTCTTCCCGGCCCCAAATGATAATGCTAGATCTGTGCAGCCTCTGCGCGTGACCGCGTGTTTAGTTCCAGTTACTGGGCGTGGGCCGCTTTCAATGGCTGCTCAGCCGTCGCGAATGACGACTGCCGATCGGAGCCGGTGGCGCTCGGCGATAGGCTCGATGAGCACCGCCCAAGAGCGGCTTGTGGAAGCGAGGCCGCCTACTCTGTATGCAAAACACTGATATGTATGGACCGTGTCAAGTGCCAAAGCGCGGTTTCCCGAAGGTTGACGGGTCAAGGGCGGGCTTCAGCCCGGCGTAGCGGACCCTTGACGCGACGTCGGTTTTCCATGCTAAGCATTGGTCGTGAGGGCGGCGCTTGCGCGCTCACGACCATGCGAGACCGTCTCTCTGACGGTCGTTACCAACAGGGTGTTTGGGCCAGGACGAGGCGGTTATCCGACGGTTGATCATTCTGATATGCGCGGGTTGGTTACCGCATGACAAACGAAGCGTCGGGGAGCTGCCTCAATCTAGTTTCGAGGGTTGTGCTGTTTCCAGTTGCCTCCTAGTGTTACCACGAGGGTTCTCCCACCGTTGCCTGGTCCTGGCCCAAACATCCTGTTGCATGCTCGATCCTCTCATGCCGGCTAAGCTCGACTGAGGGGGATGACGTGTTGCCCGATAGCCCAGATAAAGCCGACGAGCTCGCGCGCAATGGCGGTACAGACCTGGTTCTTGAGCTTGCCGCGTGCCATCAGGTTTCGAAAGCGTTGACACAGCCGCTTTTGCGCCGACCAGGCGATCTCCTGGACCTCCGGCGGTGTACGCTCGGCGCGCCGCTGCAGGATCGCGGTCTTTCGTGCGGCATGACGATAGGTCCACGCTGCTTCGATGAGTACCCGCCGGACATGGCCGTTGCCGGTCTTGGTGATGCCACCGCGGCGCTCGCGCTTGCCGCTGGAGTGTTCGCTGGGCACCAGGCCCAGATAAGCCATCAGTTGGGGCGCGTTGGCAAACCGTGCGAGATCACCGAGTTCCGCGACCACCGTCACCGCCGCGAGCAGACTGATGCCGCGCAGCGCCATCAACGCCTCGATTACCGGCCAAACCGGGCTGGCGCGCGCGGCTGTCTCGACTTCGCGGTCGAGGCTGGCCACGCGCCGGCTACAGGCCTGCACCGTGTCGATATATTCCTGCAGCACGATCTGTTGCTCAGGCCGGGCGAACTTGATGCCTTCCAGCCAGCGCCAGTGCGCTTGCGTCCACCTGGAGCGGCCGTTGTAGCGATGGCCATGGCGCGACAGGAACGACAACAGCCGTTGCTTGGCCTGGCGCTGCAGATGCTTCATGTCCTCACGCGCACGGGTCAGATCGCGCAGTGCCTCCTGGGCCTCATCTGGAATCCACACGGGGCTCAACTCGTCGGCGCGATGCAGGCGCGCCAGGCTTAGGGCATCGCGCCGGTCGGTCTTCACGCGCTCGCCCGGCTTCTTCGGAATCAGTGACGGCGCGATGACCTGACAGTCCTGCTTCAACTCACGCAGTTGCCGGCAGATTGTGTAGCCGCACGGGCCGGCTTCATAGCAGAACGCCAGCCGTCCCGTGCTCCGCTTGAGCTGTGCGACCAGCTTCGTGATGGCCTCCGGCGTGTTCACGATCTCGCCCATATACCGCACCTCGCCGGCCGTGTCGGCGACCGCCACGGCAATCGTTTCCTGATGTACATCCAGGCCCACGTACTTGCTAAACTTGTTCATGACCTGCCCCCTCAATGGCGGCTCTGAGCCGCGGCGTAACCCACCTCAAGCTTAATCCGCGTACCTTGAGGTGCGGCAGGTCCATACATGATGTCTAGTGCACAAAGCGCGGCCTAGCCAGAATCGTTTTCCCGCATCAATGTCGGCTCGATAGCGGACAGTCGAGAATGGCGGAAACTGGCCAAACCGGTCCAGGAATCGCCCTGAACCACGAAATGCGAGCCGAACGATTCCAGCAACTAATGCGTTCACCGCTTGACTCCGCCCATTGGTCGCGGACATTCGTCGGCCAATCCCACACGCAAGCTTTCGTGGTGTCCTCATTGCTCGCACTCCGGGGTTCCGGTAAGAAAGGACGGCGGTGCCACCCAAAGGGTATACAGTAAGGTGACTGGTCGCCTTTGAGCGACCTCCTCCTCTGGACACCATCATGCCATCGCCAACCAAACCTGCCTCGGTCACAGCTAGCAGCGAGACCGCTTATTCCATCGAGCGTAGGACGCGGGCTCACGTACTCGACACAGCGGATGCTGTGCGAGCGGAAAAGAGACGTGCCAGTTTCGCAGCCATCGATTCCAACGCTAGCAAGTGGCGCTACCCGGCCATAGGCGTTACGAGCTGATCGTGGCGCTTCAATTCCCCAATCCCAGCCGTAGCTACGATGCCTCCCGCCATTGTGTGTGTTTCTGGGGGTACGACAACTCCCGCGAAATCACCTTTCTGGTCGACGCGGCCGTGCTAAGACGTCTGCAAGCTGACGTGGGATCCGACGAGCGGTCGATACTCGGTTCCTTCGACCAGGTTCGCGAAAAGATCCTCGAACTCGCGAAGGAGCGGTATGTCGGGGGGCCGCAGAACAGGTATTCAATTTCCTAAGTTGAGGCTATGTGCCGGAATTGCTTCCGGACCTGCCCGTTCCAGGTCTCGCTGAACGCCCCGGCCCATCTGCGAAAGAGAGGCGACATTGTTCCTTTTGCTCTGACGGCGATCAGCACGCCACTATCACCCATAGTGCGGTTACGGCAGCGTTGCCGGGGTGTTGCCATTGACGACGATTGCCGAACGGCCTCGCAGAATTGCTGGCGTCGATCAAGCGCGCTGGGTCTTTCTCAGCGGGCACGGTTTCGTGATTCCGCGCTTCTTCCGCCTGACGCGGTGACCGGTATCGGGTACTTGTCGGCATCCACTTGACCCGCAGTGTCTTGAGGGCCATCGGTCTACACACCACCTCGCCGCAGATCCCGCTGCAGCGGTCGACGCAGCGGCAAAATGAGTCACTTGCTTGACACAGTCAGTCGGCGCAAGGCTCACAGCAATTCATGAACTCGAAAGACGATTCGACGAGCAGTCCCAGCACCGTACCCGACACAGCCAAAAAGCCAGTGCTCGGACCGATTTCTATGAAAATGGGAGAGCAGCATGATTGATGATCAGGTGGACACGGAAGAAATAGCGGAAAACAGGAAACGGAGAGAAGTGGGAGCGAAGGCAACCGAACATGGCGCCACTGTCGCACCGGAACAGAATGCAACGGCGAGCGATGCGAATGTGGAAACGTTGCGGAAACCTTGGCGCAGCCGTGTCTGGGCACTCTTCGGAGCGTGGGCAACTCGGACGCACGTTCGTCACCCACGGCCGCAATAATCCAGCGCCCGGCAGGCACGGCCATACCGGCGAAGCGCCGCTTGTTTGTCAACGACAGGGGCGGCCACAGCTATGTCGCTCACAAACATTCGCGAGTGTCAAAATCGTTCGACGAACGGCGCTCACACATGTTCCTGCTTTCGAGCGCTTGCTGGTACCGGTATCCTGTCAAAGAAGAAGATTCAAGGCGACTCATCGCTCGGCTTCTGACCGCCGATTCCCGGCTTCTCTCGGGCTGCAACACCACCATTGCGGGTGCCCAGCGCACGGTATAACGATAGGCGGCCTGGCTATTCAAAACACAGCCGAGGAAGCCGGATAGCCGAGGCTGGCAAGCGGAACCAGATTCGCGCACGCATCGCGGACGCGAAGTGCCGCACACCCTTATCGCTGGCGCTCAGTTTCATCCAAGGCACGGCACAACGCGACCTGTGTGGATCCACGATCGGCGATTGCCGGACAGTACCCGCCCTGCTTTCCGCCCGCATCTCCCAAAACTCAACGCCTGGGCCCCCTCATGCCCTCGGTTTCCATGGCAGCGTTCCGTTCTTCGCTGGCCTCAATAGGGTCCATTGCCTCGTCGACGGAAGCGGTCGCACGCTCTGTGGCCGCTTTCGTTTCGTCGACGGTAGCGCCAGGTTCGCCGTCATCGTCCCCCGGGGGTTCCAGCATGTCCCGAAGCATAGCCGCCAACTCCGGTGTGTCCCACGGTGCGCCCTGCTGTTCTTTCTTCTTTATGTAGTGTCGGACTTCGGCGTCTTGTCCGGGAGTCAAAGGGAGGCCGCGAAAGGTGCTTTGGGGGGTGGCGTCGACCATGACATTGCTCCGGAAATTCGTCTCGTCTCCAGTGTAGGCCTTTTGTAGTGAAAGAGCCTCAACTCTCGATTGCGCATCGCTGATGATGGCATCTGGCTCGCAGCGTCATGTGATCGAGAAGCGAACGCTCTAATATCGACGATTCGAATTTCACGTCGATCCAGTGTCTACATCGAAGGATATGTTCGACATCTGGTTCCGTATCGAAGGCCTCATCAGCTCCCCGTGGCCGGCCTCCCCGGTTGCTAAGATCGCCGCCATGCCACAACCGACGGAATGCCTGTCCCGGTTGAGTAAGCGCAAATTCCCCAACAGCATCGTCCGTCGGAGTGAACGCGAGCTCAGGTTTGCTACTTTTCTTTCGCGCGCCCAAAGGGACCCGGGCGCACGCAGATCCAGTCGGAGCACGGCCCGTCATTTGAGTAACTCCCGCTTTGCATATGTACTTCGATTCTTCTTCCAAATGGCGTTGTCATGACACAAGAAATTCATTGTGTATTCGCACGCGAAGCGTCTAATGAACCATGCTTGCAGATATGGTCAGCCGTAGGTTGTACATTGAACATCACGGGGGGGTGGCGTTGCACAACGAGCGTCTGTCGGCGTGCAACTTCAAGGAGCAGGTCATGCAATATCCGCTGTATGTCCACCGGAATGGCGATACGGGCTTTCGCGCCAGCTTCCCCGACTTCCCCACCGCAGACGCAAGTGGCGGTTCGTTTGACGAACTGATGCACAATGCCCAGGCAACTGTGGAGGCGATGTACGACCGCAGCGAGCAACTCATCCCGGCCCCTACCTGCAATACGTCGGAATTGCAGGCGCTCCAGTTGGACGATGGCAACGGAATCTGGGTATTTGTCGACATCGATCTGGCGCGGGTTACCTCAAAAGCCGTGGGTATTCAATTCAACCTGCTTGAGAGCCTTCTACAGCAAGTCGACGCAAGGGCAAAAGAGCGCCACATGACGCGCTCTGCATTCATCACACAGGCGCTTATTGATGAACTAAAGAAGCGACCGGGTTAACCATCGTCTCGCCATTCAGTTCATGAATTTGACTAGCGGGAGCAAGGCGCTTCCTCGAAGCGCCGGAGTGTGAAGGTGCGATTTCTCGACCACGTCATTGCCTACCGTAAGTCGGGAACAACTACTAAGGATGATATGACGCACTCAATGTGGGGCATCGCGGTAGGGCTCGCGCTCATGTTCGACGCGGCGCTCAGTCGGTATCGAACTTTTGGCTGACAGATGCAAAAACGGCATGAGCGCTGCTATGCGATCCTATTTGCATCGAGGATGAGTTACGGGATGTCGTACTAGTCCCCAACTTTAAGAAGAACTTTTCCCCCTCTCGCCTGATGGGCGATTGCGGCGCCGATTTCCTCAAGCCGATACGTCGCGGCCACTGGAATGGCAATTTCGCCCGAAGCCACCATCTTTGCTGCCTGCATGATGGCGCCGGGAATCTGTCCGGCAAAGTCTGGATTGCCTAGTGAAAAGCCACGAATGGTCAGGTCACTGAAGATGACATCGAAAGGGCTAACTGCCAGGGCCGCAAAGCTCGGGGCAGCGTACGACACTAGTGTGCCACGACGGCCCAGCAGCTTGGCCAGACGGCCTGCAGCCTCGCCACTGACAGCATCCAGCGCAAGCTGCACTCGCTTTCCGCCCAGCGCCTCTGTCATCTTCGTCGGCGCGTCATCATCGTCCAGCAAGACCAGATCGCATCCCGCTTCTTGTGCGGCATTCACAGCCTCTGCGCGGCGCACCAGTCCGAGAGTCTTGACACCTTTTTGCCTGGCGATGCCGACTATCCAGCGCGCTATGGCCGAGTTGGCCGCGTTGATTGCAATCCAGTCATCCGACTGAAGGTGCACGTACGTCTCGAGCAGCAGATGCGCGGTGGGCGGATTGATAGCAAGCATTGCCAACTGATGAGGGTCGGCATCGATGGGAAGCGCGACTATGCCGTCCGCGTTGACGACCATCCGCTCGCGCCAGGTAAAGCTGCCCACCGGGAGAGTCACGCGGTCGCCGACCCTGACCTTGCTGACTCCGGCACCAACCTCCAGCACGCGTCCCACACCCTCGTTGCCGATAACCGATGGCAACTCGGGATGCAGCGGGTACAAGCCCCGCGCGACGAGAATGTCGCTGAAGTTGATCGGTGCATAGTCGACCGCGACCATCACCTGGCCAGCGCCCGGACTGGCGGGTTCGGGCAACTCACGGAATTCAAGTCCCGTTGCAGGTTCGCCATATGCGGTGAGCACAATACCTTTCATGATGAAACTCCTCTTCGATGGACGCCTGGTTGGACGCGGCGCCCGGGCATGCCTGATAGGGCATCGGGTTGCGGAATGTCGTGTATTGCCACTGCATGCCGCGGCGCCGCCGGATACGGAAGCTCGGCAACCCTATCTTCAGCGAACAAGGCGGCGTCCTTCGGCGCGAATCAATTGACGCTCAGATCTGCGCTCTGCCCCCGTCCACGAAGAGTTCGGTGCCCGTGACGAAACTCGAGTCATCCGAAGCGAGAAACAGAGCAGCTTTGGCAACTTCGTCGGCGTTCCCCATGCGTCCCATCGGGATGGTAGACAAAATCCTCGCGATAGCGTCCGGAGGCTGCTGACCAATGGCCGGGGTATCAATTGGCCCCGGGCTAAGGACGTTTGAACGAATGCCACGGTCCTTCAACTCCACAGTCCATCCCCGTACGAAATTGCGGATGGCGGCCTTGGTCGCGCCGTATACCCAGAAGGCAGGCGTCCCTTTGGTGCTCGCGACGGAGCCCGTGAGAATGATCGATCCGCCGTTGTTCAGGAACGGCAGAGCCTTTTGGACAGTGAAGAGCACGCCCTTCACGTTGGTATTGAACAGTTTGTCGAAATGCGCTTCAGTAATATTGCCCAAGGCGGCGAACTCAGCGATGCCAGCGTTGGCGAAGACGATGTCGATTCTTCGCCCTGTCGCGTTGACGTTCTCATAGAGACGATCCAGGTCATCCAGATTGGCGACGTCTCCATGGATGCCAGTCACATTGCCCCCAATGGCCCTCACGGCTTCGTCGAGTTCCTTCTGGCGACGGCCGGTGATAAAGACGTAAGCGCCCTCGGCGACGAAGAGCTTCGCGGCGGCGAGGCCTATCCCCGACGAGCCGCCGGTGATGACGGCCACCTTTCCCTGCAACTTATCCATAGCAACGACTCCGTTGATTGCTAATTGCGGTGGGCAGCGCCTCTGGGCTGGCGGCCAGCTGCCAAAAAAATAGCCGAGCGCCCATGCGCGGCCGCATTCGGGGGGGTTTGCACGTACCAACCAACGCCGGCAGGTCAGTCGATCATCTCCTTGGCCGTCCGGCGCTATACCTCGAACCGGAATGCCGCCCCGTCGCGCTTCACATGTCCAGCCGTCGGCGCGGCATAGTGGGTGCCGATGACCAGGATCGGCTGGTCGGCCCATTCGGCGAACATCTTCGCGCGGGTGGTCGTCGCGGCCTGGGTGTCGCTGTCGAGGCTCGTGGTCCAATCGGGGTGCGCCATTTGACAGGGATGGTGGGCAATGTCGCCGGTGATCACCGCGCTCTGCCCTTCCGATCTGATCACCACGCTGACATGGCCCGGCGTGTGGCCAGGGGTTGGCCTCAGGCGGACCTCAGGCGAGACGCGGTGGTCCATCTCCACCAGTTCGGCCAGGCCAGCGTCGAAGATCGGCCGCACGCTGTCTCCCATGATCGCCTGCTGCTCCTCGTCGCCCTCGTTGCTCCAATGCTCGAATTCGCGCTTGCCAATCAGATAGCGTGCCTTGGGGAAGGTCGGAACCCACTTGCCGTCGACCAACATAGTGTTCCAGCCCACGTGGTCTACATGCAGGTGAGTGCAAACCACGGCGTCGACACTGTCGCGGGTCCAACCCGCATCCGCCAGGTGTTGCAGGAACGGCGTCGCGAGGGCGTTTCCGCCAACCAGATGGCGCGGCTTGTCGTTGCCGATGCACGTGTCGACCATCAGCCTCAGCCCCGGCGCCTCCACTAGCAGGGCGTGAACGGACACGTTGAGCGAACCATCCTCGTTGACGAAGTGCGGATAGAGCCAGGGGCTGGCCTTCAGCGCCTCCGGAGTCGCGTCCCGCAGGAAGAAGCCCTCCGGATCGTGCGGGAAGGAAAACAGCATCTCGGCCACGCATGTGATCTTCACCGAGCCCACCTGCCAGTTCAACATAACGACCTCCGCATGGTTGCATCGCGTCGAGGAGACCTCGTCCGCTCATCGCCTGACCTGCTTCGGCCAAAGCGCAGGGATCGCACCTATGGAACAGGCGCGCTTGGAAGCTGTGAAGATCCGCTTGTCATGTCGGTCACATCGTTAAAATGACTTTGCCAAACGGCCGATCCTCGATGAGGTGACGCAGGGCTTCGCCTGCTTCGGCGAGGGGGTAGACCCGCTCGACGATCGGCTTGACTGATCCGCTTACGACTAACGGGATGATGTCCTGCCACGCCTTGGCGATCGTGGCCGGTGACTGGGCGAAAAGAGAGAAGCCGGCTATCCGCGCGCGCTTCCAGATCAGGTCCGTGACATCGATGGTGGTTCTGCGGCCAGCGGAGTAGCCCAACGTGATCAGGACACCGCCGTGAGCCAGGCTGCTCAACGCCTCACTCATCACAGCGTTGCCGATGCTCTCGATGACGATATCGACGCCCTTGCCGGCCGTGATCCGACGAACGCCGTCGGCGAGACCTTCTGTGCTGAGGTCGATCACGTCCGCGAAACCAAGTTCGCGCGCTCTCGCGGCTTTCGCCGCGCTGCCCGCCGTGGAGATCACCTTGCCGGCGCCCTGCGCGCGCGCGAGCTGATAGGTCGCGTTGCCGACCGACCCGCCGATTCCCGGAGCCAGCACCGTCATGCCCGGCTTGAACCCGGCCTCGGCGAGGCTGATCTGTGCCGTTAGATAAGCCACCGGAATGCTGGCCGCGACGACGTCCCCGATCGCGTCCGGCAACGCCAGATGTTCCGGCCTCACCAGCAGCCATTCCTGCCACGTGCCATTCTCACCGACGCCGTAGGGTCCCGTGAACATCACGCGGCTTCCCACCTCGAACCCGGAGTCGCCTGCGTCCTCGATGACACCGACGCCCTCATTACCGAGCACCAGCGGCGCCTTGGCTCGAGGGTGTCCACCCGAAAGGACCGTGTATTCGAGCGGCGTGACGCCGGCGGCCGTCACGCGAATCAGCACCCGGTCCTTCGCCGGTTGCGGCTTGGGAAATTCGATCTGCCGCAACCCGTCATAGCCCGAAAAGGTTTCCGCTTCGATCACACGCATTGTCATATCCTATAAAGTAACAGACCTGTACGTTACTTTTATACTAGGTACAGATCTGTTACTTTGTCAACCAGAAAATCCAGATCAAAGGAGTTTGCAGATATGAAGGCAGGAGCCCGACCTCGGCGGGGAGCCCCGCCAAAAGGCGAAGTGAGCGCGCGCGAGCGTATCCTTGCGGCGGCAAGCGATCTGTTCTACCGCGAGGGCATCCGTGCCATCGGCGTCGACACGGTCGTCGAACGATCCGGGGTGTCGAAGACGAGCCTCTATCGCGTTTTCGACTCCAAGGACGCGTTGATCTCTGCTTTCGCCGCCGAGAAAGACCGGTTGTTCTGGGCGTGGTGGGATGACGTCGAAGAGAAGCATGCTGAGGACCCGCGCGCCTTGCTGGACGCGCTGCTATCTGGAATCGCGAAGCGGATTGCGCAGCCTGCCTTTCGTGGCTGCCCCTTTCTTAACCTGATGACGGAGTTTCCCGACGACAACCATCCCGGCCGGGTTATCGCCCGAGACAACAAGGAGTTAATGCGGGCGAGGCTCGCAACGATCGTTGCCAGGCTGGGCGTCGGTGATCCCAACCGTACCGCGTCTCAGCTAGCGCTGCTGATCAACGGCGCGTACGTCACCGGTTTGATAGCGGAATCGGGTGATCTGAGGGGCGACCTCATTGATGCCGCCATGAAGTTGTTGGCCTAGTCGAACGCGATCATTTGCCGGAATCGGTTCTTGCCTCGAGTGCGTGGACGACGGCCGCGATGTCGGACTGTCCGTGTCCCAACGCCAACGTCTCGCCGAATAGCGCATAGCAGACATCCAGCAGCGGCGAGGCGACCCCGGCTTCCCTGGCCGCTTCCGCAATCAATCGATTGACTTTCAGCACATTGGTGATCGACCCTTGAACATCGAAGTCACGCGTCACCAGCTTGAGAATTTTCACGCGTGAGATGTCACTCGCCATCTGACCGGCATCCACGATGGCGCGGAACTGCTGCATGTCCAGACCATGCCGCTCGGCAAAATGAACCGCTTCTGCAAGGCCGGTGACCGTGGTCATCAGAAACAGGTTCACCGCGAGCTTCATGAGAAGCCCGCTCGGAACCGGGCCGCACACAATCGTTTGATGGCACATTGGTTCGAGTAGAGGGCGGACGCTTTCGATGGCCGCGTCTTCACCCGCCAGCATCGCCACGAGCTGGCCCGTCTCGGCCGGTTTGCGCGAGCCCGAGACTGGCGCTTCCACGTAGCTGCCACCGGCATTGCGAATATCGGCTTCGAGTCCGCGTGAGTAGTCGGGCGAGGTCGTCCCCATGTGGACGATCGTGTGATGCGCAACGTTCGCGCTGAACTGTGACGTGCCGCGGCCGAGGACGGCGTCGATTACGTCGCCGTCGACCAGCATCAGGAATACGACGCGGCTCCGTTTAAATATCTCGGCAGGATTCGTCGCGACGGTCGCGCCCGCCGCTCGCAAAGACTCGCATCGGTCAGCGGAGCGATTCCAGACGATGAGTTGTGTGCCTGCGCGGGCCAGATTGAGCGCCATGGGCTGTCCCATGACACCTAAGCCGATGAAACCGATGTCCATGTTCACCTCTATCCCAAGGCGGTTGTCGCTTGTGGCGACACGGTCGGATACGTTGCCGCGAACACCGGGAGCTGGTTTCGAATGCGGAGCATGCGGACACGAAGGCAGTGCCACTTCCGTCATGCGCATTCTTCTCCGGCGATTCCGCTTTGCGGCATCGACACGAATGCTATTTCCGGCGCAGCACGACCATGTTCACGACGTACACCAGCACGGCCTCGTCGTCCTGGTTCAGCGTGGTCGTTCGGAGCTTGATCATGCCCTGCTCTGGACGCGACTTTGACGGTCGCACCTCAATCACCTCGCGCTCGACCCGCAACTCGTCACCGTGGCGTACTGGCCGGGGCCAGCGGCACTCATCGAGACCAGCGCCGACGAAGCCGCCAGCCGGCTTGAGTTCGGTCTCGATCAGCAACCGCATCGTCACAGCGGCGGTGTGCCAGCCGCTGGCGGCCAGTCCACCGAAAATCGAGCGGCGCGCCTCTGCCTCATCGAGGTGGAAAGGCTGCGGATCGAACTCGGCAGCGAACGAGAGGGCCCGTTCCCCGTCGATGCGCAGCCGTCCTGAACCAAACGCCTGCCCCACTGCAAAATCCTCCAGATAGCGCTCGTTCAACTGATTCATGAGTCAACTCCAGTTTTACGGTGATGGTTTCCAGCGGGAGCGCGATGTCTTCCCCGCTGCCGATGCGCCAGATGGCGATGCCGCGCTCGTAGCCATCAGGGCGCATCGAATGATCGAGGCGTGTGTTGAGCACGGTCTCTGTTACCCCGGTCGGGTGGCATCCACGTCGACATTGGCGATGTCCGTGGACAGCCCGAGAGGGTCTCTGCGTCTATCACTCGCGGGGCTATCATCCAATAAAGTGACTAACCTGTCAGTATCATGAATACTAGGAACAGGTCTGTTACTTTGTCAAGCGAGAAATCGGAAGGGGCGAAGCAGTCGCTGTCGAACAGGATCGGTTTTTCTGCGCATGGAACAGCAGCACGCAGACGCTTCGTGCCCTTGCTGGACGCGCTGCTACCCTAACAGTCTGTTTGGGCTTTAGCGCCGAATGTCATCGACTTTGGCAGGATCACGACAGTCTCTTCGCGACGCCTGCGATCAGCTCATCCACTCGCGAGAGGAACAGCTTCAGGATCGGAGAGGTATTTTCCCTCCTGTAGCCGATAACCAGGTCGATCGTCGGCGCCGCGCCTGCGAGCGGACGGCTAACGACCGACCAAGGCATCAGGTTTTCGACATAAGCCGGGATCAGCGTCACGCCTCGCGTCGACGCAACAAGAGACATGACTACCGCGGGGTTGTCTACGCTCTGCGCTGACGTGATCTGGATTCCTGAGCGATCCAGGTAGTCGTCAATCACCGCGCGCAGCACCCTGGCCTTGTCGGCCATCGCGATGAAAGGCTCCCCAACGAGATCTTGTGGAAGGATTGCAGCGCGGGACGTCAGCGGATGGTCACTCGGCATGAGCACCACGAGCGGCTCCCGTCCCACGACCTGGTAGGCGAGATTGAAGTCTGGTTCGGCACGCAGGAACGCCAGATCCAGCTTGCCGCGCGCGAGTCCTTCGGCGAGATTCGGCGAATAGTCGCTGGACACGATGACGTCGATGTTCGGCAACTCGCCGCGCAAAATGCGCATGGCCTCGGGCAGCCAGGTCATTTCCTGCCCGGTGAGGAAGCCGAGCGAGAAGCGCTGCTTCGCAGGTTGCGCCGCCCTTCGTGCCGATTCGACTGCAGCTTCCACCTGGGTCAGCGCCAGTCGGGCGTGATCGATGAATGCCTTGCCTGCCGGCGTCAGCTCCACGCCCCGTGCGCTGCGGGTCAGCAACTCGACCCCGACCTGGTCCTCCAAATCCCGAATCTGCCGACTCAGTGACGGCTGCGAAGTGTGTAGGCGCCGTTCGGCTGCCTCCGTCAGGCTACCCGTCTCGGCGACAGCGATGAAATACCGGAGATGTCGCAGCTCCATTGCCGATCCCATGCCTGTGAAGTATGCCAACCAGCCTACAAAGTCTTTTTCAATCTTGCCACAGTCCCTAGATTCTTTCCCATGGACGTGTCATCGAGCGCGCTACCAGCGATCGAGACGGTGTCGCCGGTCAGTTACCCCGTGGACGTCAAGTCATACTTTAAAGGACCTGAATCATGAGCAAACCCGTCATCCTCATCACCGGCGCCCTGACCGGCATCGGTCGCGCCACCGCATTGACCTTTGCCAGGAACGGTGCTCGCCTGGTCGTTTCGGGCCGCCGTCAGGCCGAAGGCAAGGCACTCGAAGCCGAACTCCGACAGCTTGGCGCCGAAGCCGCATTCATCCAGGCCGACGTCCGTCACGACGACGAAGTCCGCGACCTGGTCGACCAGACCGTAGCCCGTTTCAGCCGTCTCGATGCGGCCGTCAACAATGCCGGCACTGAGGGCCAGCCGGGACTGATCATCAACCAGACCGCCGAGCGCTACGCCGCGACCTTCGACACCAACGTGCTGGGCACGTTGCTGAGCCTGAAGCACGAATTGCGCGTGATGACCGCCCAGAAAGCCGGCAGCATCATCAACATCTCATCGACCTACGGCCACGAAGGGGCGGCCTACGCCTCCGTCTACGCTGGCAGCAAGCACGCGATCGAGGGCCTCACCAAGTCTGCTGCGCTGGAAGCCGCCGCCACAGGCGTGCGTGTCAACGCAGTTGCCCCGGGGCCGACCGATACCGGCATGCTCGACCGCTTCACCGGCACCGCGGAGCGCAAGGCGGCGCTGGCTTCCTCCGTTCCGCTGGCGCGCATCGGTAAGCCGGATGACATTGCCAGCGCCGTGCTTTACCTTGCGTCCGATGGCGCGGCCTTCGTGACCGGCCAGGTCATCACCGTCGATGGCGGCAAGACGGCGGGCTGATGCCGAACCCACAGCGATCAGGAGAACTGTCATGAGCCACCTCACCGGAAAGACCGCGCTCGTCACGGGCGCCTCACGCGGCATCGGCCGCGCCAGTGCGCTCGCGCTCGCGAAAGCAGGCGCACAGGTGCTCGTTCACTACAGCAGCGGAGAAAAGGCGGCGGATGCTGTCGTCGCCGAAATCCGCGCGGCCAGCGGCAACGCGCAGAAAATCGCCGCGGATCTGCGCAACGCGGACGGCCCGCATAGGCTCGCAGAACGCGTACGCGCTGTCGTTGGCCATCGTCTGGACATTCTGGTGGCTAACGCCGGCATTTCAAAGGCTGCAAGCATCGAGGAAACGACCGTCGAGGATTTCGACGACCTGTTCGCCGTGAATGTGCGTGCGCCCTATTTCCTCGTGCAGCAGTTATTGCCTGTGATGTGCAAGGGCAGCAGCGTTGTCCTGCTCTCGTCGCTCGCGGCGCATGCCGCGGTCGGCAAGTTCCCCGCCTACGCGGCTACGAAGGGTGCGGTCGATACACTCGTCAAGCATTTCGCATCGGCACTTGGTGAACGCGAGATTCGCGTGAATGCAGTCGCGCCCGGTGTCGTCGAAACCGACATGTCGAACTTCACGAAGACCGACGCGGGACGGGAGGTCACGCTCGGCATGCAAGCGTTAAAACGCGTCGCGCAACCTGATGACATCGGCGGAGCGGTTGCGTTTCTCGCCTCGGACGCAGCGCGCTGGATTACCGGTGAAACGCTGCGTGTCGACGGCGGCTCGAAACTCTAGACCAACCCGACTCACGCCCGTTTCCGATGTCTCGGATAAGCGTAATTTGTTAGGCATCCATATTTTCAAGAAACATCAGAAAGGACAATTCAAATGACAACTGCTGCACCCACACTGTACGAATCGAAGGGCTCTCCGAATGCGCGCCGTGTACGCATCTTCATCGCGGAAAAGGGAATCGACATTCCGACTAAGCCTGTCGACCTGGGCGCAAAAGAACAGTTTTCCGATGCCTACCGCGCAATCAACCCGCGCAGCCAGGTGCCGGCGTTGGCCCTCGCCGACGGCCCCGTCATCGCCGAAGTGCTCGCCATCTGGCGTTATCTGGAAGAAGCGTATCCGCAGACCCCATTGCTGGGCACCACGGCCAGATCGAAGGCCCTCGTCACGATGTGGGAACGTCGCGCGGAACTGGACGGATTCTCGCCGGTCATGGAAGGCGTGCGTAACGCAGTCGCGGGACTGAAAGGTCGTGCGCTGTCAGGTCCGCATGCCTATGACCAGATTCCCGAATTGATCGCGCGAAGCAAACAGCGTGTAGCCAACTTCTTCGCCGACTTCAACGAGCGGCTCGAGACTGTCCAGTTCGTCGCCGGCGATGATTTCTCCGCGGCCGACATCACGACGCTCGTGACGGCCGACTTCGCCGCCAACGCGCTGAAGATGTCGATTCCAGTCGAACACACCGCGTTTCAGCGATGGTACCGCGAGGTATCTGCCCGGCCGAGTGCCGCCGCATAACGCATTGCTCCGGCGCTTACTGGCTCGAGGGCTCTATCTCGATGGCCATATCGATGGTTACCGTCGAATCGCGAATGCGATCCATGTTAAAGGCGGGCGCGTCGTCGCACAGATCGTGCTAGTCAGCGCTGCCCAAGCAAGTCACTGAGCGCGAGTCAACCAATGTGCGCCGACGAGCCAGTCCAAGGCCAGTCGGCCTTCATGGAGAGATCCGATGCTTTACGAAATCCGCACCTATACGTTCAGGCCGCTGCGCGGCGCCGACTGGCTTGCTTTATACAGGAGCGAAGGCCTTCCGCTTCAGCAGGAATTTCTCGGCCAGCTGATCGGCTTCTTTACGACTGAAATCGGCGATATCAGCCAGATCGTGCATATTTGGGCCTACAAGAGCCTCGACGATCGCATCGAGCGTCGCGACCGGATGGCTTTGGACAGCCGCTGGCAGGAATTCGGCCGCAAGGTGAAAGCGCTCGACATTTTCGTGAGCATGGAGTCGCGCATCATGCGTCCAACCGACTTCTCGCCGCTGAAGCAATAACCCGAAACGCACCCGCATGCGACTCGATTGCATGCCCTCAACTAGCATGAACCGCGGGAAAACCGCCTCGAGGGGCAGCAGGGAACTGAAGCCCTCTCCCGATCTGCGTTAAGCACAGCGTCTTTGTTGTGTCATAGCCATTTCAAGATGTCGTAGCGGCAGCTATTTAGAAATGTCGGGGTTTGACGTTGAGTTTGACTCTGTCTTTAACGGTCTGAATCTCACGTAGCGTTGAAGGACGGCGCGTGAACGGGCAGGGCGTGTCAGTCCGTTCAGACAGATCCTGCAGACCGACGGCCAGGTTTGCGTGTTTGGTTCGGCTGCCTTCGTTGTGCCAATTCCGTGATCACGCCGTTGATGTCGTCCTGGGTGAATTCACGCTGCTTCTTCGTGCCCTGCGCGCGTTCCGTTGCCCGAACCGGTTGTCCCTGATTCGTGCGCGCGGGGGAGCCGGAGATGCGCCGGTTGTCGCGTTGCGCCTGAATCGCCTGCGCGACCTGTAGCGCGTGACTCAGGCGTTTATGTTCAACGACCGCGCCCTGGTCGATTTCGGCCAGCCGGTCGTACTGCCTGTACGGCAGCACCCGGCCATCTGCGCGGATCTCGATGCGCCCGTCCGGGTACTCCCACACGTCGATGTAGCGGTGGATCAGTTTCCGGTTCTCCGGCGTGTCATCCAGCAGGTACATCACGCGGTCGTACTGAATGGTCAGCGATTTCGTCACACGTCGCGTCTCGCGCCACGTCATCAGCAGGTCGAGATTCTCGTCACCCCGCAGCGGCCGGTGCGCGTCGAAATCGCTCTTTGGCGGTTTCGCGAAGCGTGCGTTGTAGGCGGCCATGAAGGCCGGCGCATACGCATTGGCTTCGACGATCGTGCTGATTCCGCGCAGTCGCAATTCCTTCACCAGCCGGTCCTGCAGCGTCAGGTGGGCGCGCTCGACGCGACCCTTCGCTGAGCTGCTGTTCGCGCAGAACGTGTCGATGTTCAGCTCGAACATCGCCCGGCCGAAATGCGTCACGCTGCTTCCCGTTTCATGGGCCTTGCCACTGCGAAACACGCTCGCCTTGTCGCTGTAGAACGCGCCAGGCTTGCCGTGGCATTCGATGTACGCCCGCGTCGCCTCGAAATAGCTGAAGGTCGATTCGCTCGCCGTGAAGTGCAGATGCATCAGCCGGCTGGTCGCATCGTCAACGTACACCAGCAGTGTGCAGGCCGGCGCCCGTTCCTCGAACCACCGGTGATCGCTGCCATCGATCTGGATCAGTTCGCCCAGACACGCACGACGCGCCCGCGGCTGGTAGATCTTCGGCGGGCGCCGCCGGCGTGGTATCCACAGACCGGCGTCCGTCATCAGCCGTCTGACCGTTTCCTTGGCCATCCGGATGCCGTGGCATTCCCAAAGCTTCTCGCAGGCCAGCGTCGGCCCAAAATCGGCGTAGCGTTCACGAATGATCGCCAGCGCCTGCTGAGCGAGTCCTTCGTCCAGCTTCCGGTTGCCGGAACGGCCACGTCTGCGCGAGGCCAGTCCCGCCGCACCGGATTCCTGATAGCGGATCACCAGGCGCTCAACCTGACGTACGGTCAAGCCCAAGCGTTCGGCCGCGCGACCAGGCTTGAGGCCCATGTCGACAATGGCCTGGATGACCTTCAGACGGTCGAGTTCGCGCATGTTCAATGTCACCAGTGCAGCTGCATGCATGGCCGGCTCCATAGTCCCGCAGGGAACCGGCAAGCATACCGAGGCCAAAACACGACATTTCTAAATGGCTAGAACACGACATTTCTATAAAGCTACTACATGTTGAATTCGGCCAAAAGAGAATATGTCCAATCTTCAATTCACCATCGAAGTCTGTCCCGACGAATTGTCCCATCCCTTGACGCCAGCGCCGCTCGCCCGCATGCGTGCCGACGATGCGCTCTATCGCAACGACGCGCTGACGGCATAAGTGGACTACATGATGAGCTCCCTCTTTGCGTCTACTGCGCTGCGCCAGCTGAAGCTGTCTAACCGTGTGGCGATTTCTCCCATGTGCCAATACGTGGCCGAGGAAGGCCGCGCCACACCCTGGCATCTGATCCACTATGGCGGCCTCGCCTCGTCCGGCGCAGGACTGCTGTTCATCGAGGCGACGGCCGTGGAACCGGATGGCCGCATCACGCCGGGTGACCTCGGCTTGTGGGACGACGTCACAGAAGCCGCGCTGAAGCCTGTCATCGACGCCATCCACCAGTACTCGTCGACGGCCGTGATCCTGCAACTGGGTCACGCGGGGCGCAAGGCGTCCAGCAAGGTGCCGTGGAAAGGCGGCCAGCAGATCTTGCCGGCGGATGGCGGATGGCGCACGCATGCGCCGTCGGCACGGCCCCAGATCGACGGCGAAATGCTGCCGTTGGCGCTGGACCGGGCCGGCATGGCGCGCATACGCGATGCCTTCGTGGCATCCGCGCGGCGTGCCGTGCGGCTGGGCGTGGGCGGCCTGGAATTGCATGGCGCGCATGGCTACCTGCTGCATCAATTCCTCTCTCCGATTGCGAACCAGCGCCGCGACGAGTACGGCGGCTCGCTGAAAAATCGCATGCGATTCCCACTGGAAGTTTATGACGCCGTGCGCGCCGTCTTGCCCGAAGGGATGCCGCTGGGCGTCAAGGTCTCGGCCACCGACTGGATAGAGGGCGGCTGGGATCTGGAGCAGACCATCGCGTTCGCACACGCGCTCGGGCAGCGTGGCGTGGACTGGATCACAGCGTCGTCCGGGGGCATTTCGCCGCGGCAGAAGATTACCGTGGGCCCAGGCTACCAGACACCGTTCGCCCAGGCGATACGCGAAGCAGCACATGTGACGACTATCGCCGTGGGCTTGATCACGGAGGCCCAACAGGCCGAGGAAGTCATCGCCAGTGGCCAGGCCGACTTCGTCGCAATGGCGCGCGCCATCCTTTACGACCCGCGCTGGGGCTGGCATGCGGCGGCCCGGTTGGGCGCTAGTGTCGCAGCAGCACCGTCGTACTGGCGCGCCCCACCGCGCGAACATCCGCATCTGTTCCAGGACACGCACTACGGTGCTCGCTGAACGGCAATCGCTAATGCTCACCATCGAAAAAGCATTGCGGGCTGCCCCTTGTCGGGTTTTGTAGGCGACATCCGCCGGTTCGGCGACGTGGCGCGCGGCTCTTACGCAGAAGGTCTTGCTATGAATCTTGAACGACTCGCCAGGATCGTCGAAGAGACGGAGAGGATCGGCGAAGCAGCCGCAGTGAAGGCGATCACCTTGTTCAGGCAGATGGTCGGTACGCTGCTGCGCTAGCATCTCCTCGACGCCGTGGACACGCAGCCTGGAATTCAAGCGCGCGGACACTCGCGCCGACGGTAACCCAATGTCCTTTTGGGCCCCTGAGAGCTAGTATTCCGACTGTGGGTTAGCCACGCTTCACGTGACTCCGGTTGGATTGCGATGCCGATGGCATCCACCCTCCGCGCAAGGGGGACGTATGGCACCTTCGTCATTAAGTCGTCCGATACTACGCGCGCTATGCGGCCGACAGCCGTCGCGACGCATCGCACCCCTCATCGGTATCTCTCTCGCTGGATTGTCGTTGGTGCACACGGCGATTGCCGGTGGCGTCCTCCCGCACGCCGGCCGATACGCTGCCGGCGCGGGAACCATCGCTGGCCAGGGCGATGCGCTCATCATCACGCAGCCTGGCTCGACTCGTGGCGTGATCGACTGGAACAGTTTCTCGATCGGCAAGGGAAATACCGTCACTTTCGACAACGGTTCGGGCGCAACGCTCAATCGCGTGACGGCCGGCGCTCCTTCGGCGATTCTCGGCAGCCTGAATGCAACG
>NZ_JARESU010000126.1:0-23944 GCF_046027075.1 Paraburkholderia sp. RL18-085-BIA-A
TTGTTGGTGGCGGACGTGATCGCCGCGCGCTGATTCCAGGCCCGGTGACGCATGGCGCCGGCTGATCGCGCGCCATGCAAAAAAGGCGTGCCCGCAACGGGCACGCCTGAGGGTAAAGCAGGGGATTGCCACCCTAAAATACGGCTAATGACACAATTCACCTTCAAAGACTGATGCCCACGGCTCTCGCCACGAGGAACAAAGAGGCGTACGGGCAGCGTGAAGATTAGCCTGCATTGCCCCTCCATTCGCACAGTCAGGCTAAGTTTAGCCGTGTTGAGCTAAACATTCTGTCAAAAGTCGTCAAAGCCCCGACCGGGGCCTTTTCCGCACGATCCGGCAGCCTTCGCCGGCCCGGCGAACGTTGATTCCAAAGGCCATTAGCGATACCCTTACGACTTTCGTGCGACACGCACGCTCGTGTCCGTCAGCCCACGTTACGGGCATCGACTCGTCGGCGAAAGCTGACCATTGGTTGGCACCTTGTGGCCAACAACTTGTAGAGAAGCGAGATCCGGTAGGGCATATTGGGTTTCGCCATGGGCGAGATTTCGGTATGTCGTCCAGTACCGTGGATCGCATTGCAATGGCCTGATTTCCGTCAGGACCCGCCCAGTCAGCGGCTTCATTTCCGCCGACCGGGCGGATTGATGTTTGCAATTCCTGCGCTTTTAGCAACGGATTCGTTACGCGATACGAGCGAAAAGCTCGATGTGTCATTGTTCGACTCGTTCCAGATCTTCGGCGCGAGTAGTGAACCTGCTATACGACTAGCAGTAGCCTAGGAGGACATGCGTCACTGGTAACGGTGGGGTGTGAAGCTCTTCTGACAAAGTAGCCCCCGGAAATTCGGGCAGGTGGGTGCCGTGAGGTGCCTACGTGGAGACTCCTAGCAGCGAAGGGGTTTAGGAGCTGGCTGGCTGATATGGTTAATGTAAGTGAACTGCTGATAAACCTCGTGATAAGGATGTATGCCAAAGCTGCTGTTAGGCATCGACCAAAATGGTGCGCGGTCGGATAACTCGCTGAAAGGTCGAGTTACGTCGTCATTGGACCGTCGGGGAATAGGTGGAACCTAAGTCAGTCGTGTGACATGCCGGGAACGTGGTAAGCCCGTATGGTTGCCGGTGCAGTATGGCTGGCAGGCGGACCGTGAGGAACGCTGTTGATTGTGCGGGTATGGGAGGACGGAAAAAGCGAACGTCGGGCTGTAATGGTCCGGATAGGGGTTGAGACATTACCTCACGCGAAAGCGGGCAGACTTCCGTCTGGTCTACCGTCGCAAGATGGCTGACTGACCCTTAGTAACTTGGTTAGGTACGGATGCATGCGTTCGTACTTAGAGTAATTTTTGTTCCCCAGCGGGGCGTATCTGCCCCGCTGGGGGAGATGCGTCTTCTGCTTGGGGACTTTTCCAAGTAGGAGAGCAGCATGAAAGTATCTGGTCGAAAGACTGGATCTGCGCTTTCCCACGCGCCGGATAACTGGTACGCCGTAGATTGGCGTCGGGTCGAACGGAACGTGAGGGGGATGCAGATTCGAATTGCGAAGGCGACGCGGGAAGGCAAATGGCGCAGGGTGAAAGCCTTGCAACGGATGTTGACTCGCACGTTGTCCGCCAAGTTGCATGCGGTACGACGTGTTACGCAGAACCAGGGTGCGCGAACGGCGGGAGTCGATCGCGCACTATGGGATTCGCCTGAAAGTCGACGGCTTGCCGTCGATAGGTTAAAGCGGCATGGATACCGGCCCCTGCCTTTACGGAGGGTCTTTATCCCCAAGGCCAACGGGAAGGAACGTCCTTTGGGCATTCCGACCATGCATGACAGAGCGATGCAAGCTCTGTACTTGTTGGCTTTGGAGCCGGTGGCAGAGTCCACGAGCGACCCGAATTCATACGGGTTCAGGAGTCATCGCTCGACGGCCGATGCCATGGGCCAGATATTCAAGTCTATGTGCCACCGAGTCTCGGCTCAGTGGGTGCTAGAGGCGGATATTAAGGGCTGCTTTGACCACATCAACCATGACTGGCTGGAGCGCAATGTTCCGATGGACACGGCGATTCTGCGGAAGTGGTTGAAGGCTGGCCTGATTTACCAGGGTCAGTTTCAGGCGACGAAGGCCGGTACGCCGCAGGGAGGCATCATCTCCCCGACGTTGGCAAATGTGACGTTGAACGGGCTTGAACGAGACCTGATAGCGCACCTCGGTGCAAGATTTGGGATCGCCAAAGCCAAGAAGTTGAAGGTTCATGTGGTGCGGTACGCGGACGACTTCGTCATCACCGGCGACTCGCAAGAGTTACTGGAAAACGAGATCCGTCCTTGGGTAGAGGCATTTCTCGCTGTTCGAGGACTGCAGCTGTCTGAGGAAAAGACGCGTACCACTCACATTGATCAAGGCTTCGATTTCCTCGGGTGGAATTTCCGGAAGTACTCGGGAAAACTACTTATCAAACCTAGTCGGAAGAACGTGCAAACTTTCTTCCGCAAGGTGGCGGATACGATCAACGGTAACAAATCGATTCGGCAGGAGGGATTAATCCGACTGCTGAACCCGATGCTGCGGGGCTGGGCGCAGTACCACAGCCCCGTGGTCGCTAAACAGGCGTATACCCGTATGGAGCATCTGGTTTTTCAGCGGCTTTGGCGGTGGTCTAAGCGGCGGCATCCACAGAAGAGCGCCGACTGGGTGCGAAATAAGTACTTTCGCACGGTTGGCGACCGACAGTGGGTATTCGGCGTTCCTATGAAGCGTGAGGATGGCAGCAAGTGGCTGTTTGAGTTGTGTCGGCTCAGCGACACTCCTATCAAGCGGCACACGAAGATCAAAGGGGAGTTTCATCCTTTTGATCCGGAGTGGGAGCAATACGGTGAGCAACTGCGGCAGGATCGCATGTGGAACACGATGCGATATCGAAAGCAGTGGGCGAGCCTGTACATGTCACAGGGCGGCCTATGTGCGCATTGTGGCTGTGATCTGACGGACGAGACGGGTTGGCACGAACATCATCTGGAATATCGGATGCATGGGGGTACTGATGCGCTGTCTAACAGAGTGTTACTTCACCCGCACTGTCATCAGCAGGTGCACGCTGGTAAACTTGCTGTGACGAAGCCGGTTCTACCACATAAAGTAGGGCTTTGAATGTAGGCTTGAGCTGTATGCGGGGAAACTCGCACGTACAGTTCTTAGGGGGCCCTTTATCCGTGAGGATAGGGGGCTACCCTACATGGTCGTCAAACTCGTGATCTAACAGCGGGGAACCTTGATACATGGCACGCAAGTGGCTGCGCATCAAAGGCGTGCTAATCGGTGGTTTTACGCTGTGTGCGTTGTTCGGCTCCGTGCCTGGCGCGTTCGCACGCGACTACGCGGCGTCCGCCGAAGCGAACGCGCAGGTTCAGGGCACTATTGCGCTGGCGCAGCTGCCGCGCGAAGCGGTCAACACGTTGAACTTGATTGCGGCCGGCGGGCCTTACCCGTATGAGAAGGACGGCATCGTATTCGGCAATCGCGAACGGTTGCTGCCGCCCCATCGGCGCGGCTATTACCACGAATACACCGTTCCCACGCCGCGCGCGCGCAATCGCGGGGCGCGTCGCATCGTCTGCGGCGGTCCGCTAAAGCGAACCGATAATTGTTACTACTCGGACGACCATTACACCAGTTTTAATCGTATTGTTGAATGACATCGGGATGAACGGCATGAGCGACAACATCTACGCGCACGACACCGGAGTCGCGAGGGATCTTTTCGCGGCCGGCGACGGCAATTTGTTCCAACGCGTCATGAAGATGCGCGCCGGCGATCAGGGCCGCGACAACCAGGGCGACGCTGGCACGGTGGTTTCATCGAACGAGGAGCCCATGAGCCTTTTCAAGACCGTACGACCGAACATCGTACAGTCGATCCGCGCGTTCCGCGTGCAGGATCTAGCTGACGAGGCCAGCCAGCTCGGCCAGCATTTTCTGTATGCCTACTGCGCCAACGCGCTGTCCAAACAGGAAGTGCTCGAGACCATCGCGACATCGTTTCTGTTTCCGAAGCATTTCGGCAAGAATTACGACGCGCTCTACGATTGCCTGACCGACCTCGTCCATAAGGCCGGCGCGCAGCCGGGCTTCGTGATCGTGCTGGAGCAGTTGCCGGTTGCGCAGAAGTTCGACAAGGAAGGGCGCGAGACGCTGCTGGACGTGTTCCGCGAAGCGGCCGAGTTCTGGGCCGAGCGCAAGGTGGCGTTCCGGGTGTTTTATTCGTTTGCCTGAATTTCGCCCGTGTAAGCACGGCTTGTCGCAGGAAGAGAAAAGAGAAAGGCCCGCCAATCGGCGGGCCTTCGCTTTTGGTGCCCGCGCCCGCCTGCGCGAATGGCGGGCGCGCGGCGCGCGTCAGCCTGGGTCTTACCAGCCGCCCCAGCGAGCGGCCAGCGCCGACAGCACCGCGATGCCCGCGGTCTCGGTGCGCAGCACGCGTGGTCCGAGGCCGACTGCGGTGAAGCCGTGATCGGTGGCCGCCGCTTCCTCCGCCGCCGAAAAGCCGCCTTCCGGGCCGACTAGCACGGTCACGCGGCCTTGCGGCGGCGTGGCGGGCAGCGCCGAAAAACTGATGCTGGCGCGCGGCGACAGCAGAATGCGCAGTTCGCCTTCGCCGGGCTCGCGCGGCAGCGCGCCTAGCCAGGTGGCGATCTCGCGCACCGGCATCACTTCCGGAAGCCGATTGCGTCCGCATTGTTCGCAAGACGCGCGCACGATCCCTTGCCAGTGCGCATGCCGCCGCTGCGCGCGCTCGCCGGCAAGACGCACGACGCTGCGCGTGGTGGTCAGCGGCACGAAGCACGACGCGCCTAGCTCGACCGCTTTTTCGATCAGCCAATCCATCTTGTCGCCGCCCGCAATGCCTTGGGCCAGCGTGAGCTGATACGGTGCCTCGACTTCGATTGGACGGAATTCGCGAATTCGCACCTGGACCGAGCGGCGTTCGACCTCGACGAGCTCGGCGCTGCATTCGCCGCCCTCGCCGTTGAAAAGCACGATTGAATCACCGGGCTGCAAACGCAACACGAGGATGTGGCGCACGACGTCATCAGGAAGCTGCATGATGTCGTCGGGGTGGAGCGCGGTACCGACGAAGAAGCGGGGCATCAAAAAAATACTCATTGGCTCAGGAAAGGTGGCGAGCGAGCGCCCAACGGTAGCCGTCCAGATCTTCGACCTGAGCGAACCGGTCGCCCCAGAATTGATCCTGTGGCTCGCTCAGCGATTTGGCGCCGGCAGCCAGTGCCCGCGCGTAAACCGCGTCGACATCGTCGACATAAACATAGAACGATTGCGGGGCGATCGCGCCCGCGCTTTTGGGTGTTTTCGCAGCCGAGCCGAACGCGCCTTCCGGCGCGAACATCACGATCAACTGGCCTTGATAGGTCATCTCGACGTGCATGACGACGCCGTCGTCCTGGACGCTGTCGCGGACTTCGAAGCCGAAGGCCGCGGTGAAAAACGCCGTCGTGGCACGCGCGTCGCGTACCGTCAGATAGGGGGTCAACCAGGGCACACCGGCTGGGCGGGGGGCGGTCATGGGCTTCTCCGGATCATGAAGGTGGGTGGGACGCATGCTACGGGACGAGGCCGGCGCTCGCGTATCGACATGCGGATAGCGCGGTCCGGCCCAATCGTAAATTGTGCCCCCACGTTAGCTTGATGGCTTTAAGAATTGACTTAGTTTATCGTGCACGGACCGCGATGCCGAGAAGAGTCCCGCGTGCATGGCCGGATCGTAGTGCTTCAGCGAATCGATTCGGCGCGCGGCGAGGCGTTCGGCGAGCGTGTCGAGGGTGAGGGCGGCGGGGTCGAGTGTGTCGCTGGCGGTTGCCATCATCCACAGCGAGCCGTAGAGCGGCACGAAGGTGTTCATCGTGCGCACCAGGGCGAACGCGGCGCGCAGATCGTCGAGCAGGCCGGCCACGCGGCGGGCGTGGAAATAGGGCGAGCCGAGATGCAGAGAGAGCGCGGCGGGTGTGCTCATCACGCGCTTGAGCTGCCCGTAGAATGTGCGTGTGTACAGGCCGGCGGCGGGTGAATCGGGCGGCGTCAGATCGAACACGACGAGGTCGAACTGCGCCGGCGCCGTTGCCGCGACATAGTGCGCGGCGTCGCCGATCACCAGTTCGACGCGCGGATCGTCGAATGCGCCGCCGTGCACCTCGGGCAAATGCTCGCGTGTCAGGCGGACCACTTGCGCGTCCAGCTCCGCCACCACGATCCGTTCGATACCCGGATGCCGCAGCAGTTGCCGCGCGGCGCCGCCATCGCCGCCGCCCAGCACCAGCGCCGCGCGCGGCGACGGATGCGCGAGCGCCGTCGGATGGACCATGCATTCGTGATAGACGAACTCGTCGCCGGTGGACGTCATCGGGCGGCCGTCGAGCGTGAAAAGCCGGCCGAGCTGCGGTGTGTCCCACACCTCGATACGCTGATAGGGTGAATCGACGCGCGCCACGAGCCGCGCCCGCGCGAATCCGTACACAGCGTCGGGACTCGGGTGGAACAGCAGCGGAGCGTTCACGGATGGCGGGCTCCATTCGGAGCCGGGTGGATTCGGTCGACCCATTGTAAAGGGCGCCGCGCATTGCGGCCCCGGCATGTGCGCCGGACAGCACGACTAGGCAGCGTTCCGGGGCGGGCGCGAGGCAACGATCTGTTAGAATGTGTCGCTTTCAGCCTTGTCCGTTTGCTCTGCCCGTTTCGCGTCTCCTGGCGCCCCACCGTGCGCCGCAGCGAACGGGCCGCCGAGCTCCCGGTCCTCAAGCGCGCACCGCTTTCTGACTCTGTCTCCGGACTCGACATGACGACTTCGTCTCCCGCACCCACCTCCCTGATGGCCAACGCAATCCGCGCGTTGGCCATGGACGCCGTTCAAAAAGCGAATTCCGGTCACCCCGGCATGCCGATGGGCATGGCCGAAATCGGCGTGGCTTTGTGGTCGCGTCATCTGCGCCATAACCCGAAGAACCCGCAATGGGCCGACCGCGACCGTTTCGTGCTGTCGAACGGCCACGGCTCGATGCTGCTGTACTCGCTGCTGCACCTGACCGGCTACGACCTGCCGATGGAAGAGCTGAAGAACTTCCGCCAGATGCATTCGAAGACGCCGGGCCATCCGGAATACGGCATCACGCCGGGCGTCGAAACCACCACCGGCCCGCTCGGCCAGGGTCTGGCGAATGCGGTCGGCATGGCGCTCGCCGAGTCGCTGCTCGCCACCGAATTCAACAAGCCTGATGCGAAGATCGTCGACCACCACACCTACGTGTTCGTCGGCGACGGCTGCCTGATGGAAGGCATCTCGCACGAAGCGTGCTCGCTGGCGGGCGTGCTGAAACTGAACAAGCTGATCGCCTTCTACGACGACAACGGCATCTCGATCGACGGCGAAGTGGTGCACTGGTTCCACGACGACACGCCGAAACGCTTCGAAGCGTACGGCTGGAACGTGATCCCGAACGTGGTCGGCCACGACGTCGACGCAGTGGACGCGGCGATCAAGCGGGCCAAGCTGTCCGACAAGCCGACGCTGATCTGCTGCAAAACCGTGATCGGCGAAGGCTCGCCGAACAAGGCGGGCAGCCATGATTCGCACGGCGCGGCGCTCGGCGACAAGGAAGTCGCGGCCACCCGCGAGGCGATCGGCTGGAAGTGGGAGCCGTTCGTGATCCCGCAGGAAGTCTATGCGTCGTGGGACGCGAAGGAGTCCGGCGCGTGCATCGAATCCGACTGGGATAAGGCATTCGCGGCCTACGCGGCCAAGTACCCGCAGGAAGCGGCGGAATTCAAGCGTCGTAACGCGAAGGAATTGCCGGCGGACTGGAAGGAAAAGGCGCGAGCGATCATCGCCGGCGCGAACGAGCGCGCGGAAACCATCGCGACGCGCAAGGCATCGCAGCAGGCCATCGAAGGCCTGTCGGTGGTGCTGCCCGAACTGCTCGGCGGCTCCGCCGACCTGACCGGCTCGAACCTGACCAACTGGAAGGCGTCGAAGCCGGTGCGTGTGAACGCGGAAGGCCACGCAGCCGGCAATTACGTGAACTACGGCGTGCGCGAGTTCGGCATGAGCGCTGCGATCAACGGCGTCGCCCTGCATGGCGGCTTCAAGGCGTTCGGCGGCACGTTCCTGACGTTCTCGGACTACAGCCGCAACGCGCTGCGCGTCGCCGCGCTGATGAAAGCGCCGTCGATCTTCGTGTTCACGCACGACTCGATCGGTCTGGGTGAAGACGGCCCGACCCACCAGTCGATCGAACACATCGCAAGCCTGCGCCTGATTCCCAACCTGCAAGTGTGGCGTCCGGCCGATACTGTCGAAACGGCGGTGGCCTGGACCCACGCGGTCGAACATCACGGCCCGTCATGCCTGATCTTCAGCCGTCAGAACCTGGCGTTCTCGGAGCGCACGGACGCGCAGATCGCCAACATCGAGAAGGGCGGCTATGTGCTGCGCGACTGGAACGACGAGATCGTTGCGCGCAAGATCATCCTGATCGCCACAGGTTCGGAAGTCGAGCTGGCGCTGAACGCGGTCGAGCCGCTCGCGCGTGAAGGTATCGCGGCCCGTGTCGTGTCGATGCCGTCGACCACGGTGTTCGACAAGCAGAGCGCCGAGTATCGCGAACGCGTGCTGCCGCACGGCGTGCGCCGCGTCGCGGTCGAAGCCGGCGTGACGGATTTCTGGCGCAAGTACGTGGGTCTGGAAGGCGGCGTGGTCGGGATCGACACGTTCGGCGAATCGGCCCCGGCTGGCGTGCTGTTCAAGCATTTCGGCTTCACCGTCGAGCACGTGGTAGCGACGGCAAAAGCCGCCCTCGGCTGATCGGGAGCGAAGCGTTGCCGCTCGTGTTCGAACGCGCGGCAACGCTGCCGGTCAGACCAACCAGGACGTATTTTTTCAGCCATCAGGAGATAAATCATGACGATTCGCGTCGCAATCAACGGCTATGGCCGGATCGGCCGCAACACCCTGCGCGCCTTCTATGAAAACGGCAAGAAGCACGATATCGAAATCGTCGCCATCAACGATCTGGGCGATGCCAAGACCAACGCCCACCTGACGCAATACGACACCGCGCACGGCAAGTTCCCGGGCGAAGTGTCGGTGGACGGCGACTACCTGGTCGTCAATGGCGACAAGATCCGCGTGCTGGCCAACCGCAACCCGGCTGAACTGCCGTGGGGTGAGTTGAACGTCGACGTCGTGATGGAATGCACGGGCTTTTTCACGACCAAGGAAAAGGCTAGCGCGCACATCAAGGGCGGCGCAAAGAAGGTCATCATTTCGGCGCCGGGCGGCAAGGACGTCGACGCAACGATCGTCTACGGCGTGAACCACAACGTGCTGAAAGCATCGGACACGGTGATCTCGAACGCATCGTGCACGACCAACTGCCTGGCACCGCTCGTCAAGCCGCTGAACGACAAGATCGGCCTCGTGAACGGCCTGATGACGACGATCCACGCGTACACGAACGACCAGGTCCTGACCGACGTGTATCACGAAGATCTGCGCCGCGCGCGCTCGGCCACGCATAGCCAGATCCCGACCAAGACCGGCGCTGCTTCGGCTGTCGGTCTGGTGCTGCCGGAACTGAACGGCAAGCTGGACGGCTACGCGATTCGCGTCCCGACGATCAACGTGTCGGTCGTCGACCTGTCGTTCATCGCCGCGCGCGACACGACGGTCGAAGAAGTCAACGCGATCATGAAGGAAGCATCGCAAGGCGCGCTGAAGGGCATCCTCGGCTACAACGATGCACCGTTGGTGTCGATTGACTTCAACCACAACCCGGCTTCGTCGACGTTCGACTCGACGCTGACCAAGGTGTCGGGCCGTCTGGTGAAGGTGTCGAGCTGGTACGACAACGAGTGGGGCTTCTCGAACCGCATGCTGGACACGGCTGTGGCGCTCGCCAACGCGAAGTAAGTTATTGCGCTTCGCGCGATGCCCTGCAGGCCGGCTTCGGTCGGTGCGGGGCAAAAAAAGCCGCTCTTCTGAGCGGCTTTTTTACATCTGCGGGGTCGGGAAATGGACGCCGGCGCGCTGCGCGGCGTTCGCGATATGGGTTTCGATGGCCTTGCCCGCGGCCGCCGAATCGCGTGCGCTGAGCGCGTCGAGAATCGCGCGATGCTCGGTGTATGTGGACAGCACCAGTTCGCGCCGGTAGAACGGCATCCGCTGGCTTTCCTTCATGATCTCCGCGCTGCTTCGCAGGATCGATTCGATCGCCGCATTGCCGGCGATGCTCACGATCCGCATGTGGAACTCGTAGTCGAGGCGCGCGGCTTCGTCGAGTTCGTCGCACGCGAGCGCGGTCTGCATCGCGGAGATGTTTTCCTCCAACCACGCGAGGTCGGCGCCGCTCACGGCGAGCGCCGCCATGCGCGCGACGAAGCCTTCCAGCGCGAAGCGCATCTGATAGGTGTCCGGCAGCGAAGACTGCTCGGAGAAACGCCACGATTGCGCGGCCGTGGCCTGCGCGCTTTCCACATACACGCCCTTGCCGGGCCGGATCACTAGCAGACCGAGCGCTTCCAGCGTCGAGAGCGCCTCGCGCAGCGACGCGCGGCTGATCGACAGTTCTTCGGAGAGTTGACGCTGGGCCGGCAACAGACTGCCCACGGGATAGTCGCCCGCTTCGATCCGTTCGCGGATGGTCGCGATGGCGGCATCGGTGACGGTATGCGGAACGTTTTTCATCGTGGCTCACTGGATGGCGCGGTCTGACCAGCATTGTAATACGCGGTCCGAACGCGTGCGCCCTCGCGCGACGGACAGTTGCGATCCGACCCGAAACGGCTGGAAAAACAGCGGGTAAACACCGCTCTATGAATCCTTGACGTCAGTATATCGGTTTCCTACTATTGGCCATAACAGTACTGGTCGGACCAGTCTGAACAGGTAGGAATCGAAACCAGGAGGAAGCCGTGTTGAAATTCTTCAATTCGCTGTTTGGCCGGGTCGTCATAGCGCTAGTGGTGGGCGTCGTGATCGGCGCGGTGTATCCGCATTTCGCCCAATCGCTGCGCCCGCTCGGCGACGGCTTTCTCAAGCTGATCAAGATGGTGATCGGTCCGATCGTGTTTTGCGTCGTGGTCAGCGGTATGGCGCATGCCGGCGATCTGCGCAAGGTCGGGCGCGTCGGATTGAAGGCGGTGGTCTACTTCGAGGTGATGACGACGATAGCGCTCGTGATCGGCGCGGTGCTGGCTTATGCGACGCGGCCTGGCGTCGGCATGAACATCAACCTGCATTCGCTCGATCCGGCCTCACTCTCGACCTACACCGAGCACGCGAAAAGCCTCAAGGACACCGCCGGGTTTCTGCTGAAGATCATTCCCGACACGGCGATCAACGCGTTCGCGACCGGCGACATCCTGCAGATTCTGGTGTTCTCGGTGCTGTTCGGCTCGGCGCTGTCGCTGCTCGGCAAGAAGGCGCAGCGCGTGAGCGGCCTGATCGACGAACTGTCGCAGGTGTTTTTCCGCGTGATGGGCTTCATCATCAAACTCGCGCCGCTCGGCGTGCTCGGCGCGATTGCGTTCACCACCGGCACGTACGGCGTCGAGTCGCTCAAGCAACTCGGCATGCTGGTGCTGGTGTTCTACGCGAGCTGCTTCGTGTTCGTCGCGGTCGTGCTGGGCATCGTCATGCGGCTGGCGGGCTTCAGCATCTTCAAGCTGATTCGCTATCTGCGCGAGGAACTGTCGATCGTGCTCGGCACGGCTTCGTCCGACGCCGTGCTGCCGCAGATCATGCGCAAGCTCGAATGGATGGGCGTGAAGGATTCGACCGTCGGCCTCGTGATTCCGACCGGCTACTCGTTCAACCTCGACGGCTTTTCGATCTATCTCACGCTGGCGGTGATCTTCATCGCGCAGGCCACCAACACGCCGTTGTCAATGCACGACCTGATCGTGGTGGTGCTGGTGTCGCTCGTGACGTCGAAGGGCGCGCACGGCATACCCGGCTCGGCCATTGTGATTCTGGCCGCGACCTTGTCCGCGATTCCGGCGATTCCCGTGCTCGGCCTCGTGCTGATCCTGCCGGTCGACTGGTTCGTCGGCATTGCGCGTGCGTTGACCAACCTGATCGGCAACTGCGTCGCGACGGTGGTGGTCGCCGTGTGGGAGAACGACATCGACCGGGTGCGCGCGCATCGGGTGCTGAACCGCGACGCGGCCTTGCGCTACGTGCCCGCCGGTGAAGACGCGGGCGCCGAGTCGGTCGGCGGCGAACACGCTCCGGCCGTGTGACGCGGGCGGTTTGACATACGTATCTCCGATTCCTGATCCCGCGCGCCAACGCGGCGCGCTCACCGTCCCGGCGGACATCGCGATTCCGCCGTCTGTCCCCAACGATTTGCTTCTCACCGAAACCATCATGGCCACTCCGATCCTCGACCCTAACGCTCCAGCCTTCACCCGCCGCTACATGAACCTCGCCGACCCGCGTCTGGGCGCGAAGGCACTGCACGCCAGCGACGAATTCTTCGCACCGAAGGAACGCATGCTCGAACCGCAGGCGGCGGTGTTCATCCCCGGCAAATACGACGACCACGGCAAGTGGATGGACGGCTGGGAAACCCGCCGCAAACGCAGCACCGGCCACGACTACTGCGTGATCCGCCTGGCGCGGCCGGGCGTCGTGTACGGCGTCGATCTGGACACGAGCCACTTCACCGGCAACTTCCCGCCGGCCGCGTCGATCGACGCCTGTAATGTGGACGCCGACGTGCCGCCCGATCACGCCGACTGGCAACCCCTCGTGCCGGCGACCACGCTGCAGGGCAACCAGCACCACTACGTCGAAGTGAGCGACGCGCGCGCGTTCACCCATCTGCGCGTGAATCTGTATCCGGATGGCGGTCTCGCGAGGCTGCGCGTGTATGGCCAGCCGAAGCGCGACTGGGAGCGGGTCGAGCGCGGCACGCTGCTGGACCTCGCCGCGATCGAAAACGGCGCGTACCTGGTCGCGGCGAACAACCAGCATTTCGGGCCGGCTTCGCAGATGCTGATGCCGGGCCGCGGCGTCAACATGGGCGACGGCTGGGAGACCCGGCGCCGTCGCGAGCCGGGCAACGACTGGGCGATCGTCGCGTTGGCGCGGCCGGGCGTGATTCGCAAGATCGAAGTGGATACGGCGCACTTCAAGGGCAACTTCCCCGACCGCTGTTCGGTACAGGCGGCATCGGTGACGGGCGGCACGGACGACTCGCTCGTCACGCAGGCGATGTTCTGGCCCGTACTGCTCGGCGAACAGAAACTGCAAATGGACCACGTGCACACGTTCACGGACGGCCTCGCATCGCTCGGACCCGTCACGCATGTGCGTTTCAATATCTTTCCGGACGGCGGCGTGTCGCGCCTGCGCCTGTGGGGCGAGATCGCGTAACGGAGTGGTGTGATGAAGACATTGCAGATGGAACGTTTGACGCGCTCGGCGTTCGCGCCGTTCGGCGACGTCATCGAACTGGACGGCGCGCGTCATTTCGCGATCAACGGCGGCACGACCGAGCGTTATCACGACCTTGCCAACGTCGACGTTGCGGAGCGCGGCGGCCGCGCGCTGATCAATCTGTTTCGTGCGCAGCCGCGCGCGTTGCCGGTCGACATCACGATGATGGAGCGGCATCCGCTCGGCAGCCAGGCTTTCATTCCCTTACTGCAGGGCCGCTATCTGGTGGTGGTCGCGCCTGCCGGCGAGTTCGATCCGGCGTTGATGCGCGGGTTCTGGACCGACGCGTGGCAGGGCGTCAATTACGCGAAGGGGGTGTGGCATCACCCGCTGCTGGCGCTCGATCAGGTGAGCGATTTCGTGGTGATCGATCGTGGCGGCGAGGGCAACAATTGCGACGAATTGTCGTTGGCCGAGCCGTGGCGCCTCACGTTCGAAGCGAGCGCCGAACTGGTGGTCTAGCAACGCGCGCCATGCACGCGGCGCTGCCGTCAACGTAAAAAAAGACCCGGCCGATTCGCATCGGCCGGGTCTTTCTTATTGCCGCCCCGCGCACCCCGGCGCGGGCGGCGCGACTGCGTCAATGCTTGCGGTGCGGGCAATTCTCCTTCGTGCAGGCGCCGTACAGCGCCAGCGCGTGTTCCTGCAGCTTGAAGCCGCGTTCCTTCGCAATAGACTGCTGACGGCTTTCGATTTCGGAATCGAAAAACTCTTCGACGAGCCCGCAATCGAGGCAAACGAGGTGGTCGTGATGCGTCCCCTCGTTGAGTTCGAACACCGCCTTGCCCGATTCGAAATTGCTGCGCGAGAGCAGACCGGCCTGCTCGAATTGCGTCAGCACGCGATACACGGTTGCCAGGCCGATATCGAGTTCCTCGTGCAGGAGGTTGCGGTACACGTCTTCGGCCGTCAGATGACGCACCGGGCTGTGCTGAAAAATCTCAAGGATTTTGAGGCGCGGAAGGGTCGCCTTGAGCCCGATATTCTTGAGATCGGTTGGATTGGTCATGACAAGGGATCCCTAGAGTACAATGCTGGGCTCTCATAGTAATGTGTTTTTGCCGTTCTGGTCATCTTCGATGGAATGAAACTCGCGCGGCTCGTCAGCGGGCCCGCACGGTGAGTGAAATGATTTCAAAATCTCAATTGATCTACCGGGGGAGCCGCATGCGGGGTACCTTGATCGCTGTTGCGACTGTCGCGGTTCTTGCCGGATGTTCCACTTACGACAGCCTGACGCAGCGCATCGCCCAAAGCATCACGCCGTACCGGATTACGGTGGTGCAAGGCAATTTCGTATCGTCGGAAGCGGCGGCACAAATGAAAGTCGGCATGACGCGCGCACAAGTGCGTCAGTTGCTCGGCACCCCGCTGTTGACCGACATGTTCCACGCGGACCGCTGGGACTACGTGTTCTATTTCAAGCGCGGCTCGACTTCAATCGTGCAGCAGCGCGACTTCGTGGTGTTCTTCTCGGGTGATCTCGTGGCGAGCTGGACGGGCGGCGACGATCTGCCTTCCAATCTCGAATTGCTCGCGGAGATCGACGGCGACCGGCGCGGCGGCAGAAGGTCGAGCGCGACCAACGCGGCCGCGGCAAGCGCCCCGGCCGCCGCGAGCGCGCCGGCGGCCACGGCAGAAGCGCCGGTCACGCTGGACACCACCCGCTCGCCGTCCGTCGAGGGCGCCGCTGCAGCGGGCGCACCGTCCACCGACGCGAACGCGGAAGCCGCGCAAGCCGCCAATCGTGCGACCAATGCGGTGCAATCCACGCCGAATGGCCCGTCGCCCGTACGTGCCACGGCGCCGACCGCCAATGGCGGGGGCGTTCCGTCGCAAGGCCCGACGGCCCCGGGTAAGCCGCAGTTCCAGTTCCACCGTCCGGCGCCGCCGGCTCCGGCTACGCAGAGCAATCCGGTGGGACCGACGGGTGCGCCAAGCAGCGGCGCCCCGACGAACACTGCGCCCGTGACGACTTCTCCGTCGACTTCGGGAACGGGCGAGTAATCGAGCTGTCCTTGTTTTAAGGCGGCTACGACGCCATGCGCCGTGCCCGCCGGATTTTCAGCTTTTCCAATGAGGTGCGGCGCCCGGGTGTGCTGCCCGCCGCCGCTTTCGCCCGCATTTGCCGGGTTTTGTCTTTTCGAACCCTCGTAGCCATGAAAATTGCCATTGCTGGCGCATCGGGCCGTATGGGCCGCATGCTCATCGAAACCGTCCTTAACGATTCCGACGCCACGTTGTCCGGCGCGCTCGACCGCGCGGGCTCCGCGCAACTCGGGCAGGACGCCGGCGCGTTTCTCGGCAAACAGACGGGCGTGCTGCTCACCGACGAAATCGAACGCGTGTTCGCCGAATCCGACTACCTGATCGACTTCACGCGCCCCGAGGGCACGCTGATGCATCTGGAAGCGGCGCAGCGCCACGACGTGAAAATGGTGATCGGCACGACCGGCTTCGACAGCGAGCAGAAAGCGCAACTGCGCGCGGCGGCGGACAAAATCGCCATCATGCTGTCATCGAACATGAGCGTCGGCGTGAACGTCACGCTGAAGCTGCTGGAATACGCGGCGAAGCATTTCGCGACCGGCTACGACATCGAGATCATCGAGGCGCATCATCGTCACAAGGTCGACGCGCCGTCCGGCACCGCGCTGACCATGGGCGAGGTGATCGCCAACGCGCTCGGCCGCAATCTCGACGACTGCGCGGTCTACAGCCGCGAAGGCGTGACCGGCGAGCGCGATCCGTCCACGATCGGCTTCTCGGCGATTCGCGGCGGCGATATCGTCGGCGACCATACGGTGCTGTTCGCGGGCATCGGCGAGCGCATCGAAATCACGCACAAATCGGCGAGCCGTTTGTCGTATGCGCAAGGTGCGCTGCGTGCCGTGCGTTTCCTCGAAGGCCGTCAAACCGGTCTGTTCGATATGCAGGACGTCCTCGGCCTGCGTTGAACCGTCTTGCGCGTTAATCTGAGCACTGAGTTTGAGCACTGAGTCAGGGGCGTCGCGGCCCCTGCGCGTTCTCTGAAATCACTTTTCCACGGCGAGGTCAGATGGCAGGCAGCAGCGGCATCATCCATTACCTGCAAACCAGCGATGCGATCACGCATGGCGTTGCCTATGTGCTGCTGGCCATGTCGGTTGCGAGCTGGTGCTTTCTGATCGTCAAAAGCTGGATCCTCACGCGCGCCAAACGTCAGGCCACGCGGGCGATAGCGCAGTTCTGGCAGGCGCCGACGCTCTCCGAGGGGGTCGTGGTATTGCGGCGCGTGGATCGCGAGCGCGTTTTCACGCCGCTCGCCGAAGCGGCGCTGTATGCCGCCGAAGTGGACATTCCCGGTGTATTGCTCGCCCGCGTCGAGCGCGGCGAACGGGTACTGCGCGCGTTGCGCCAGGCGCTCAACGCGTCGCAGCGGCGGCTCGAGTTCGGTCAGGTGCTGCTGGCCTCGGTGGGCAGCACGGCGCCCTTCGTCGGCCTGCTCGGCACCGTGTGGGGCATCTATCACGCGCTCGGCAGCATTGCGGCGAGCGGTCAGGCGCAGATCGAAAATGTTGCGGGACCGGTCGGCGAAGCGCTGATCATGACTGCCTTCGGCCTCGTGGTCGCGATTCCTGCGGTACTCGCTTACAACGTGCTCGGGCGTCTCGTGCGGCAGTTGTCGGAGGAACTCGACGGCTTCGCGCACGACCTGCATGCCTATGTGTGCGCGCCGGTGGAACCGGCTCAGGCGCCGATGCGGGCGCAGCAAGCTTCGACCCACTAGCGCGCCGTTCAGGCGGAAAGCTCAGGCAGAAGGAGGCGACATGGCATTCGGCGGACTCGAGAAAAAGCAGACGGCTGCGCCGATGGCCGAGATCAACATGACGCCGCTGATCGATGTGATGCTGGTGCTGCTGGTCATTTTCATCATTACCGCGCCGTTGTTCACGCATGCGATCCGGCTCGATCTGCCGAAAGTCGCGGCAGCGCCCGCGCGCCAGACCCCGCAAACCATTTCTCTTTCTATCGACGCCGCCGGCAAGCTGTACTGGAACGGCAACATCATCACGCTCGCGCAGATGCGCACGCAGTTCGCGCAAGCGGCGAACCAGGCAAAGCAGCAGGCTGAGCAGCCAGAGATTCAACTGCGCGCGGAGCGCGCGACGCGCTACGAGGTGATCGCGCAGGTGATGGGTGCGGCGCAGCAGGCGGGGCTCGAGCGGATTGGTTTTGTGACGGACCCGCCACCGCCGAACGCGGCGCATTAAACCCCACAGCCCGTCACACACCCGGACCACGCCCGCGCACCACGCCGCGCGGTGTACCCGTCCGCGAACGGTATAATCAGCCCTTTCCCCGCCGACCGGGGAAACGACGCCATTTCATCCAGCAGAGCACCAAAGCGGCCGGTGCGAAAGCACCGAACCCAGCGATCTCATCACACCATGCACGAAAAATACGTTCCCTCCGACGTCGAAGCCGCCGCGCAAGGGCAATGGCGCGCCATCGACGCGTACAAGACGACGGAAGCCAGCGACAAGCCCAAGTTCTATTGCGTCTCGATGCTGCCGTACCCGTCGGGCAAGCTGCACATGGGGCACGTGCGCAACTACACGATCAACGACGTGATGTACCGCTATCTGCGGATGAACGGCTACAACGTGCTGATGCCGATGGGCTGGGACGCGTTCGGCATGCCGGCGGAAAACGCCGCGATGGCCAACAACGTGCCGCCCGCGAAGTGGACCTACGACAACATCGCTTACATGAAGAAGCAGATGCAGTCGATGGGCCTCGCGATCGACTGGACGCGTGAAGTCGCGACCTGCAGCCCCGACTATTACAAGTGGAATCAGTGGCTGTTCCTGAAGATGCTCGAAAAGGGCATCGCGTACAAGAAGACCGGTACCGTCAACTGGGACCCGGTCGACCAGACCGTGCTCGCCAACGAGCAGGTGATCGACGGCCGCGGCTGGCGCTCGGGCGCGCTCGTCGAGAAGCGCGAAATCCCGATGTACTACATGCGCATCACGCAGTACGCGGACGAACTGCTGAACGACCTCGACGGCCTCGGCTGGCCCGAGCGCGTGAAGATCATGCAGCAGAACTGGATCGGCAAGAGCTTCGGCGTGAACTTCGGCTTCCCGTATGAAATCGACCGCGAACAGAAGCTGCTGCGCGTGTTCACCACGCGCGCCGACACGATCATGGGCGTGACCTTCTGCGCGATCGCCGCCGAGCATCCGCTCGCCACGCGTCTCGCGCAGGGCAAGCCAGAGCTGCAGGCGTTCATCGACGAATGCAAGCGCGGCGGCGTCGCTGAAGCCGACGTCGCGACGATGGAAAAAAAGGGCATGGCCACCGGCTTCTACGTCACGCATCCGCTGACGCAGGAACAGGTCGAAGTGTGGATCGGCAACTACGTGCTGATGAGCTACGGCGAAGGGGCGGTGATGGGCGTGCCCGCGCACGACGAGCGCGACTTCGCGTTCGTGAAGAAATACGGCCTGCCGATCAAGCAGGTGGTCGCGGTTGAAGGCAAGGAATTCTCGACCGAAGCTTGGGCAGAATGGTACGGCGAGAAGGCCGGCACCCTGGTCAACAGCGGCAAGTACGACGGCCTCGCGTACGAGCAGGCGGTCGACCAGATCGCCGCGGACCTGAAGGAGCTGGGCCTCGGCGACAAGCAGATCACGTGGCGTCTGCGTGACTGGGGCGTGTCGCGCCAGCGCTACTGGGGCACGCCGATTCCGATCATCCACTGCCCGAGCTGCGGCGACGTGCCGGTGCCGGAAAAAGATCTGCCGGTGGTGCTGCCGGAAGACCTCGTGCCGGACGGCACAGGCAACCCGCTCGCGAAGTCCGAGGCGTTCGTGAATTGCACCTGCCCGACCTGCGGCGGCGCGGCCAAACGCGAAACCGACACGATGGACACCTTCGTCGATTCGTCCTGGTACTTCTACCGCTATGCGGCACCGAACGCGAAGACCATGGTCGACGAACGCACCGACTACTGGGCCCCGATGGACCAGTATATCGGCGGTATCGAACACGCCATTCTCCACCTGCTGTACTCGCGCTTCTGGGCGAAGGTGATGCGCGACCTGGGCCTGATCAAGTTCGGCGAGCCGGCCAAGAATCTGCTCACCCAAGGCATGGTGCTCAACGAAACGTATTACCGCGAAAACGAAGCCGGTAAGAAGACCTGGTACAACCCGGCGGACGTCACCGTGTCGTTCGACGACAAGGGCCGTCCGGTCGGCGCGCTCCTCAACGAAGACGGGCAGCCGGTGGTGCTCGGCGGCGTCGAAAAGATGTCGAAGTCGAAGAACAACGGCGTCGATCCGCAATTGCTGATCGATCAGCACGGCGCGGACACCGCGCGTCTGTTCGTGATGTTCGCGGCGCCGCCCGAGCAGCAGCTCGAGTGGTCCGGTTCGGGCGTCGAAGGCGCGAGCCGCTTCCTGCGTCGCGTGTGGAATTTCGGTCACACGAACGAAGCCGCGTTGCGCGCAGGCGGCCAGCTCGACGCCGCGCAATTCGGCGAAGCCGACAAGCTGCTGCGTCGCGAGATCTACAGTGTGTTGAAGCAGGCCGACTTCGACTACCAGCGTCTGCAATACAACACGGTGGTGTCGGCCGCGATGAAGATGCTCAACGCGCTCGACAGCGCGAAGGGCGCCCAGCCGGCCGTGCTGCGCGAAACCTATGGTGTGATGCTGCGCGTGCTGTATCCGGTGGTGCCGCACCTGACGTTCCAGTTGTGGCAGGAACTCGGTTACGCCGACGCATTCGGCTCGCTGCTCGACGCCGCATGGCCAAAGGTCGACGAAAAAGCGCTGGAGCAGGCCGAGATCGAACTCGTGCTGCAGGTCAACGGCAAGGTGCGCGGCGCGATCACGGTGGCGAAAGACGCGACTCGCGAAGCGATCGAACAGCTCGCGGCGGCTCACGAAATGGTCGCCAAGTTCAGCGAAGGCAAGGCGCCGAAGAAGATCGTCGTGGTGCCGGGCCGTCTCGTGAACGTGGTCGTTTGACGATCCACGAAAACATGTCGGCAGACAAGGCGCCGCCGCGCGTGGCGGTGTTTGTCTGCGCTGCGCAATCTACTGCGAACCGGGAGCCAATGTGACTCGCAGATCGTTTTTGACGCTGGCTTGCAGCGTGATGATGTTGTCGGCCTGCGGCTTCCAGTTGCGCGGCCAGCAGGACTACGCATTCAAACGCCTCTATGTTTCGGGCGGTTCCCCGGCCGCCGTCGCGCGGCTCACGCGCATGGTGCAGGGCGGCAGCGACACGGCGGTGGTCAGTTCGGTCGCCAATGCCGACGCGATCCTCCAGCTCACGCAAGCCCGCAGCACGAGTACGCTGACGCTGAATTCGCTCGGTGTGGTCGCGGAGTATCAACTGAATCTGTCGATGAACTACACGCTGATCGGCAAGGACGGCACCGTGCTGATTCCGTCGAGCGTGATCGCTTTGAATCGCGCGATGACCTATAGCGACCAGTTCTCGCAAGCGAAGGCCGCCGAGGCCGACATCCTGTTCGCCGACATGGAAAACGACGCGGTCGACCAGTTGATTCGCCGCCTCGCGGTGGTGCGCTCGATGAATCCGGCGCCGGGCGAAGGCGTGCCGGCCATCGCGCCGCGCGCGCCGTTGCCGCCGCCGCCGTTGTGAGCGTGATGCCCTGTTCGATTCACCACACCTGTTCAACCTCGCCGACCAGTAGCCATGCAACTGCGACTTGACGCGCTCGAAGCGCATCTCGCGAAGGGACTCGCCGGACTGTACGTCGTGTACGGCGACGAGCACCTGCTCGCGCAGGAAGCGTGCGACCGGATTCGCGTGACGGCGCGCGCGGCCGGCTTCACCGACCGCTCGGTGTTCACGGTCGAGCGCGGTTTCGACTGGAGTTCGCTGCTGGGCGCGAGTCAGTCGATGTCGCTGTTCGGCGACCGTCAACTGGTCGAGTTGCGCATTCCGTCGGGCAAGCCCGGCAAGGAAGGCGCCGATGCGCTGAAGACGCTCGCCGCCGCCGTCAACGACGACGTGCTGACCATCGTCACGCTGCCGCGGCTCGATGCGGCCACGCAAAAGTCGGCCTGGTTCACGGCGCTCGCGGATGCTGGTGTCGCACTGAAGATCGACCCGGTTGAACGCGCGCAGTTGCCGAACTGGGTCGGTCAGCGTCTCGCGGCGCAGGGTCAGCGGGTGGCCGCCGGTGAGGAAGGGCGGCGCGCGCTGGCGTTCATCGCCGAACGCGTGGAAGGCAATCTGCTCGCTGCGCATCAGGAAATTCAGAAGCTCGGGCTGTTGTATCCGGCCGGCTCGCTGAGCTTCGAGCAGATTCACGACGCGGTGCTCAACGTCGCGCGCTACGACGTCTTCAAGCTGAACGAAGCGATGCTGGCGGGCGATGTCGGCCGTTTGTCGCGCATGCTCGACGGACTGCGCGGCGAAGGCGAGGCTGCGGTGCTGGTGTTGTGGGCGGTCGTCGAAGAAGTGCGCACGCTGTTGCGGATCAAGCGCGGCGTCGCGGCCGGCAAGCCGCTTGCGATGCTGGTGCGCGAGAACCGCGTGTGGGGTCCGCGTGAACGGCTGATCGGACCGGCGCTGTCGCGTGTCACCGAAAGCGCGCTGGAAAAGGCGCTGGCGTTGGCGGCGCGGCTGGATCGGCAGGTGAAGGGGCTGTCGGGCGGCACGGCGGGCAATCATCGCAACGATCCGCCGCCTGATCCGTGGAATGGCCTGTTCGAACTGGCCATGACGGTGGCCTCGCCAAAGACGGCGCCGGTGCCGCCGCCACGACCTCGGGCGGGATCTGGCGCGCCGGGGCGAAGGCCGGCCTGAACCGCAGCCTGGAGCACAGCGCGACGCAGCCGCGACGTAGTTTCTGTCAGCTTCGCACGCGGCTCGGCGAGCGCGGCATCCTCCAGGTGCCGATCGTTCTTCCCGGGGCCGCTTCAGGCGCGCAAGCCCGAGCTGGGCCACACCGACCGCCGCCGCGAGCAAAGCACCGGTACCCGACTTACAATCGTTGATCTTTCGCTAATCCTGCTTGTCCGCCGCACGTCGACGTGCGCGGCACCACGAGAATGACCATGGATATCGACCAGTACATGACCGACCTCGGTCGCCGCGCCCGCCAGGCGTCTCGTGCGATGGCGCGCGCTTCGACGGCGTCCAAGAACGCCGCGCTCGCGGCCGTCGCGCAGGCCATCGAGCGCGATGCCGCGCTGCTCAAGGAAGCCAACGCACGCGACGTCGCGCGCGCTCGCGAGAAAGGGCACGACGCCGCGTTCATCGACCGCCTTACGCTGTCGGACAAAGCGCTGAACACGATGCTCGAAGGCTTGCGGCAGGTAGCGGCGCTGGCCGATCCGATCGGCGAGATCAGCAATCTGAAGTATCGGCCGAGCGGCATCCAGGTCGGCCAGATGCGCGTGCCTCTCGGTGTGATCGGCATCATCTACGAATCGCGCCCGAACGTGACCATCGACGCCGCGGCGCTGTGCCTGAAGTCCGGCAACGCGACGATTCTGCGTGGCGGCTCGGAAGCGCTCGAAAGCAACACCGCGCTGGCCAAGCTGATCGGCGAAGGGCTGCAAGCGGCCGGCTTGCCGCAGGACGCCGTGCAGGTGGTCGCCACGTCGGACCGCGCGGCGGTCGGCAAGCTGATCACGATGACCGACTATGTCGACGTGATCGTGCCGCGCGGCGGCAAGAGCCTGATCGAGCGGCTGATCAACGAAGCACGTGTGCCGATGATCAAGCACCTCGACGGCATCTGCCACGTGTATGTCGACGACCGCGCGGATCTGACCAAGGCGCTGACCGTCTGCGACAATGCGAAGACGCACCGCTACGGCACCTGCAACACGATGGAGACGCTGCTGGTCGCACGCGGCATCGCCGCCGCCGTGTTGCCGCCGCTCGGCAAGCTGTATCGGGGCAAGGACGTCGAGTTGCGGGTGGACGCGGCGGCGCGCGCGGTGCTGGCGGATGCGGGCGTGGGCCCGCTCGTCGATGCCACCGAGGAAGACTGGCGCACTGAATACCTCGCGCCGGTGCTGGCGATCAAGGTGGTCGACGATCTCGACGCGGCGATCGACCATATCAATACCTACAGCTCGCAACACACCGATGCAATCGTCACGGAAGACCACGATCGCGCGATGCGCTTCCTGCGCGAAGTGGATTCAGCCAGCGTGATGGTCAACGCCTCGACGCGTTTCGCGGACGGCTTCGAGTTCGGGCTGGGTGCGGAGATCGGCATCTCGAACGACAAGCTGCACGCGCGCGGTCCGGTCGGCCTGGACGGGTTGACGTCGCTCAAGTACGTCGTGCTCGGCCACGGCGAAGGCCGTCAATAGCCGCGATAATCGCGGCAGGGGGGGGGGGGGGGGGGGCGGCGGGCCGGCGCGGGGGGTTTTATTTTATATAGTATTGGTTCAG
>NZ_JARESU010000127.1:0-23765 GCF_046027075.1 Paraburkholderia sp. RL18-085-BIA-A
CCTGTGCCCCGCCACGAAGATCAGTGGCGGCAAGACGCTGTCCTCCAGCACCCGATCCTCCGCCAACCGCGCCCGGCAGGCACTGAAAATGGCAGCCATGAGCCTGTCGCGCAGCGACTCGGCGCTCGGCGCGTTCTACCGCCGGCTGTGCGCCCGCATGGACAAGCCGCGCGCCAACACCGCGGTGGCTCACAAGCTTGCCCGCATGGTGTACTTCATGCTCACGCGCGGTGAAGCCTTTGTCGACCAGGGGCAGCAGCGCTACGAGGAACAGCAGCGCCAGCGCAGCATCGCAGCCCTCAGGCGACGTGCTTCCGCCCTCGGATTCCAGCTCCAGCCAAACGCGCCGACTCCCTGAAAACCGATCTTTTCCGCTGGGTTTCTTGAGAGTCCAGGGCAAAATCGATCGAACCGTTAATTCCACGCGCAGGGGTTTAGAACTGTAAGTGTAGAAGTTGCTCAAATTTGAACGTCGCGTTCGAAAACAAATACTAGAACCGGTATGTTCTGGAGATAGTGTAGGCCTCGACATACCGCGGCGCGCATACGAGACCGACGTTGCCAGTCTCGAGATACATGCATACCCAACGCAACCGTGTGGAAATCTCACGGTCCAGCGCTGCATTCTAGTTCAAACAGTCTCTGCAAATCACACAAATCAAATTAGTAAATCGCGCAGTTTAATCTTACTATGACGCAGCATCTCAAAAAAATATCGATACGCAGAAAATCATATTTCAAACAGCAGCGGACAATCCCCGTGATTTTTTAAGGCGAGTCAAGGCACGATTAATACGTCCGATCCCCTCGTCGACCTCCGTCGCGCTTATAACAAGCGGCGGCGTTAATATGATTTTGCTGCTTTGAGAAATCGCGCTAAGCAGCCCCTCTTCCTTCATCAACAAATGTAGCTCGCGAGACTCCGAGAAGCATTCAATTTCGAACTTGAGACCAACACATCTGGTATTTCTTACTATAAATGGAAATCTCAATGCCAGTCTCTTTAGTCTTGTCGTTATTCGCCGCGACATCGAACGAACATGGGTCGCAAATGCGCGGTCAGTCATCATCGCGATAGTCGACGATGCATAAGCAATCGATTTAATGGACGCACGCGCTACCGTCCGCTTGGAATCACGACACAATGACACTCCTTGCGCCGCTTCGTTAGTCATGAGGCAGAAGCCGATTTTGAATGGTCCACCGACCTCTCGGCCTGTCACAAGAGCATCGGGGACCACACCCATTGGCTCATATGCGAACACATGCCCTGATCTGCCAATGCCGATGCGTCCTTCGTCAAAGATGAGTTGCAGATTATAGAAATCACAAAGATCACGCAATTCCGAGAGATGCTCGACTGTCAGCTGCGGCCTTTCGAATCCACATTCCATGCAGTCCACGAGTATCGCCGCAGTACCGCAGTTGATTGATTTTTCAAGTATTTCAAACCCTCCATTAACGTGGCGAATTTTTGCGTCAGCATGCCCTGTTCCATTCAACGCAGCGCGTGATAACTTACGTGTGACTCCCGCTCGTTTACCGACTTTACAAGCGCCTTCTGACGGTGAGAATCGGGTTATATGGATATCGCTTGCAGGACTACGCTTGCGAAACAATGCAATTGCGGCGTCAATGGCAAGGTTACGTGCCGATGCCACCCCAGAGCAGATAATTGATTGATCTGCGAACGTTGCCTGACACAATATTCTTGATAACCCGTCTTGTGCATCAACAGCCGCCTGTTCGCCCCTCTCTTCATATACGCATGATGCAGCAATAGCCACAGCGTCCAAGCGTGCATTGTGGTGACCGAAAGCTCCACCTGAGCTCTGAATGTTGAAATCGAGCAGGCTACGACCGTCTGCCGTGTATGCCCAACACCCGTGCCGATATAAGATCACATCACTATCGGCGACGGCGTCTGGAAATAAGACCGACGAGCGTCTATCGTACATAAGAGCCACCTATCTTTATTGAGCGTATGCGTTGCTTAACGCAGTTTTTAAAGGGTGCATCGATTTTAAAAAAAAGATACACGCGTGGTGCTAGCAACTTCTCTTTAGACAGGGACGTTGCGTTCACAAACAGACTCGCGGAAGTTCGTGCACACGCCGTCAAGGCTTTCATCGAAGCTACTTTCCGGAAGGGGAGCGCTTTGACGAAAACTCACGGCTTTCCTCGAAGTTGTGTCAACTTCCAAACGAAATACATCCGGTCTCTCGTAGTGCCCCGCCACATCCAGATCGAACTTTCCACGCTCGCAATCTTCCGGATCGATATCGGCGACAAGAAGACCTCCACAGTCATACATCGGTCCGGCCACCACCTCCCCGAGCGGCGAAATCACCGTACCTCCGCCTGCGATCAACACGGTGTCCGGTTCATCCCCCTGAATGCAGTCGTATTGCTCTGGCGCATGCGCGCGCGTCATAAATTGGCAGACGCTTAAGACAAAACAACGTCCCTCGTACGCAATATGACGCATGGTGGCTTGCCAGATATCTCGGTCGTCAACGGTCGGCGCACACCACAGACGAATGCCCTGCGCGTGCATGGCCATCCGATAGGATGGCATGTAGTTCTCCCAACAGATTGCGGCAGCGAACCGACCGAAAGGAGCGTTGACAGTCCCAATAGTCGATCCATCTCCAAATCCCCAAATGAGTCGCTCGCTCGCCGAGGGCATCAACTTTCGACGCTTATTCAACAATTCACCGTTCGGTCCAAAGTACAAGGCGGTGCAGTAGAGCGTTCGAGCATCTCGCTCGATTACCCCGACAACTAGGTATGCATTCATCGACGCAGCATATCTACCATTTTCACGAACCTCTTCACCTGGAACCTCGATGGCGCCTTGAAAATATCGCAGATAGTCCTCTCGGCCTGCTGAGGTGCGAGATCCAATGCGAGCGCCAAAGTCGAGCCCCTTTGGATACCCTCCGATGTATGCTTCGGGAAACACGAGAAGCTGGACGCCCTCCTCTCGCGCTTTTCGGCACCAATCCCCCTTCAGGCTAAGCGTCGCCTTCGTATTGAAAATCCTTGATCCCACTTGAGCAACAGCGACACGAATCATCAAAAACCTCGCCAGAAATCAAAGGAAATCGAGATGCCACACATCTCATGCTAACGAGCCTTTGTTGCTGGGCGTAAGGTGCAGTTGTTGAAAAAGATATCGAAGCAGGTCAGAAAGTTAAATTTCTGGATACTTTCGCCTTCAACACGCACAGATCTGATCAGAATGGCTGGGTTGTGTAAGGGCATGGCGGCCCAAGGCGGAAAAGCCATGTCTTACAGGAGGACGTTCTGGCGGGAGCATAGTGTTTTCGTCCGGAAGACTGGCTCGTTTCGACAGTTGCGAATCGTTCTGTCGTCAACGGCAGACCGGTCGCTAGCACCACTTCGTTCTCGTCGGTTCGGAAGACGATACGGCGGCCCGCCAGCGGTGCTCGCGTCGAAATTCCGGCCACGCGTGTACGATCGAGACCCATATCCCGGATCGACTTCCGCCAGGCGCAAGCAAGCACTTCTGCATCGACTACGTCAGGTTCAGGTTCTCGTCAACGCGCCGGCAGGTATCGCGCTGAGGTCGCGGCTGTATTGCAATGAGCGAGCCGATCCGCATTCGCGTCGCCCGGGCGGCACGAGTGACAGATGCGGTGCGGACGACCTTCGCATGGGGCAGACGGGGCGCAAGACTAGTTAATAGGTGCAGCTTTGTGCACCTTCAAACGAGCGGTCCAATGCCAATCTTGCGGAAAGCGTCAAGTGACGCTTTGCGCGACTCGGTCCCGCAGGCTCACGCCCCCGGTTTCCCCGAATTGCGTCGAACTCAAACACAGCAGGACATTCGACACTCAGGCGGCGAATGTCCCCCGGTCTGTCGCGCAGTGGTGGAATACGGATACTCGTCACGGCTATCCCACCACCTCATCGTTGAACAGGCCCTTAGTGCCAGCCAGATACAACCAGCCCTCGTCGGCCCAGACATAGGTGAGGTCGCTTACCCAGGCCTGGTTCGGTGCGCTTATCTGAAAATTGCGTTCCAGCAGGTTCGGCGTGACCGGCAGATTGTGTTTTCGAATCGGTGGTGTTCCCGAACTTGCGCTGCGGTAACCTCTTATGCGTAAACATCAGCATCGGCAAGGCGCTTGCCTGCCGCGTCTTTCGCTGCCAGCAATGGCTCGAAGTCAATCGGCCACTCGATGCCCACCGCCGGATCGTTCCAGACAATGCTGCGCTCGTGTTCATGGAACCAGTAATCGGTAGTCTTGTAGAGGAACTGTGCCGATACCGACAACACTACGAACCCGTGCGCGAAGCCAGGCGGCACCCACAACTGCCGATGGTTCTCCACCGATAGCGTGACGCCGACCCACTTGCCGAAATTCGGCGAGCTCTTGCGAATGTCGACAGCAACGTCGAACACTTCACCCTCAACCACGCGCACGAGTTTGCCCTGCGCGTTCTGAATCTGGTAATGCAAGCCGCGCAGCACACCTTTCGCGGAGCGCGAATGGTTGTCCTGCACGAACTCGACGCCGGCCTCGACCCGCTCGGCAAACTCATTCGCATTGAAGCTTTCGAAGAAAAAACCTCGCACGTCGCCGAACACTTCCGGCTCGATGATCTTGACTTCAGGGAGTGCCGTAGCGGTTACTTGGATGGTCATACGACTCGGTCCGTAAGAATGTTTTGTGGATACTGCCCGTAGGCGTTCTTCGCCAGCGGTTTGGCGAGCGTCAGCAATTGCCCCGCGTCGATCCACGCCTGGCGGTAGACAATCTCAGGCGCTCAAACCCCAATCTTATAAAGCCCTGACTATAAGACCGCCAAGAGCAAAAACTAGAGACCTACCCGCCTGACCAATACGCATCGAAAAATCCGATCACCCGAGCGGACCTCAAAGTCTGCCACCCTGACGATCTCGACCTGCACTTCGCCGTGTCTTTCCACTCCGCTCGCTTAAAGAACTCCAGCAAATACCAATCTGCTCCCATCAATTTAGCTGAATCTGGTACTTGATCCCCCGGACCGAAACTCCTACCTTGATTTCTCACCTCACATGGTGCCCTTCCCGCCAAAACTGTCAAAGGCAGAAGTCACGAGCACTTTCTATCTGGGCGACACCGTACCCGACTTCCAACAGGAGACTTCGATTGGCCGCATTCGTTTTCACGAGCGGGCCGGAGACTCCTGGGTCGTTCTCTTCTCTCACCCAGCAGATTTCACACCGGTATGCACGACTGAGCTCGGGCTCACGGGCAAACTGCAACCCGAATTCGAAAAACGCAACGTTCGGGCAATCGCCACCTCCGTAGATGATGTCGAATCGCACAGAACATGGGCAAAAGACATCGAGGAAACGCAGAAAACGGTCGTCGGTTTTCCAATCATCGCCGACAGGGACAAAAGCGTGGCAACGCTGTACGACATGACTCATCCGAACCAGTCGGGAACGGCGACCGTCTGTGCAGTAATCGTCATCGATCCAGCAAAAAAACTTCGGTTGACGGTTGACCGATCCCCCTAGCATCGGACGCAACTTCGATGAAATCGTGCGCGTGATCGATGTGTTACAGCTAAGCGACGCGTACGGCGTCGCGACACCGGGCACCTGGCGGGATGGGGCCGACGTTATCATTCCCCTGAGCTTGCAGGACGAAAACCTTATCCCCGAAAAATTTCCAAAGGGATATCGCGCGGAGCGCCCCTACCTGCGCTTCAACCCCCAACCCGACAAATAGGCCGTCAATGCGGACCGCCCGGGCTTGCTAGAACTCCGCAGACCCGCAGACTGCACGCCAGGTCATGCGGCAGTCTTAACGGCGCCGCTCGCTGCCAAATAGCTAAGTGCGACGGGTTTCCAACAGGTGGCGGGGCCGTCGGTCTCCGCCGGGAGACCCTCTACACTCAGTTCAACCGTGCGGCGCCGTCACGCCAGAGGAGTTACCTCAGTCGCCGGATTGACCAGACCATCGACTTTGAACATCGACTTAATCCCCCGTACAGCCTGACGAATGCGGCTCTCATTCTCGATCAGCGCAAAACGCACATAGCCATCGCCGTAATCGCCGAATCCAATACCAGGTGATACGGACACCTTCGCCTTTTCAAGCAGACGCTTTGCAAATTCAAGCGAGCCCAGCGAACTATAGGGTTCCGGAATGCGTGCCCATATATACATTGAGGCTTTCGGCCGATCGACCAACCATCCGGCTTCGTTAAGCCCTTTGACCAAGACGTTGCGTCTGCTCTCATACTGGGCAGCAATGTCCACGACACATTGCTGGTCGCCTTCAAGCGCAGCGATTGCGGCGACTTGAAGCGGAGTAAACGTACCGTAGTCGTGATAGCTCTTGATGCGTGCAAGCGCATGAACCAGGTCAGCGTTTCCGACCATAAAGCCGATTCTCCAACCCGCCATGTTATAGCTCTTCGATAGCGTGAAAAACTCGACAGCGACATTCTTCGCACCGGGTACCTGCATGATTGAAGGAGCCTTCCAGCCATCGAACACAATGTCCGCGTACGCGAGATCGTGGACAACGAGAATGTCGTGCTTTTGCGCCAGTTCGACAACACGTTCAAAGAAATCCAGTTCGACGCATTGCGCCGTCGGATTAGACGGAAAACCAAGGATCATCATCTTCGGCTTCGGGTAGCTGCCCCGAATCGCCTTTTCAAGCTCAGCGAAGAAATCAACGCCTGGCATCAGCGGCACAGAGCGGATATCTGCACCAGCAATGACCGCACCATAGATGTGAATTGGATAACTTGGGTCAGGTACGAGGACCGTGTCTCCACGATCGAGCGTAGCGAGCATCAGGTGGGCGAGACCTTCCTTCGATCCAATCGTTACGATGGTTTCGCTATCTGGATCGATGTCCACCCCGTATCGCGTTTCGTACCACTGCGAAATTGCCCGACGTAACCTCGGAATGCCTCTGGACGTCGAATAGCCGTGCGTGTCGGACCGTAGAGCTACCTCATTAAGCTTTGCCACGATATGCGCCGGAGTGGCGCCATCGGGATTGCCCATGCTCATATCGATAATGTCCTCACCGCGGCGCCTGGCGGCGAGCTTAAGCTCGGCGGTAATGTTGAAGACGTAAGGGGGAAGTCGGTCAATGCGCGCGAAGTTGCGCTTGCCAGAACGCACAGTCATAAAATTCTCCTTGACGTAAGCGCCCGGATCCGTCCGAGCGACGTTACCGCAAAACACATCGACAGCGCCATTGTGGTGAAACCGTGAACACAGCAACCGACAAACGGCACGGTCGGCTCCGCATATGTAGTGTCACGATGCCCGTGCTCGTTTTAACTATCGGTGAAGCCGGCTTTAACGCCGATCCTCCTTCGCGGACCAGGCCATGTTTCGTAACAACCTGAATGCGGTGAGCCTGCGCGCGGTCGAGCGGCTTGGTGAGCAGCACTTCGTCATTCCGAAAAGAACGGAGAATTGATTCAACGAACTCCTACCTAACGACACGAGGACTACTCATCAAAATACATGACTCGATGAATAACGTGGTAGGTGGAACATGTGCAAACGACCGTCCGACTGCGCAGCGAGTTGCTTAACCGCCTTCGCCTGATGTATCGGCTGGTCGTTTGCGATCAGAAAAATTGGACCGTCTTCAGTAAGGAGTAGTCGAGTCACGAAGTCGACGTATACGTCAACATTCAACGGACCTTCAGCAAACATGAAGCGTACTTCCCTGTGAGAGTTGATCGCCGAAATCAGATTGCCCGTGAAGCGTCCATTCGTTACCCCGACTAGCGACGCTTCTCCCCGCTTTCCGTAGTTCGTCCCACTGCGACAGCCCGACCGGACCATCAACTCATCCACGAACATGATCTGTGCGCCGACGGACCTAGCCTTCTTCACGATTCCGGGGTACTGCTCCTGCATCCATGTCTCGGTCAACTCAGGTTCGCGCTGATAGGCGAGCGCCAGAGGCCCTTGTGAGGAAAGCCCGAGCTTACTGAGCAGCCTAACGACTGAGTTCTTCGATACCCTGATCCCAAAGCGGCGACGGATTAGTTCGCGCACTATGTCACGCGACCACAACGTAGACTCGAATTCCATTTGCATTGGGGTCTTAGTCGTCACAGCTTCGTATACGAAGTTCACACCTTCTGCGGGCAGCTTCATGGGGCGGCCGGGAACCGGCTTGGCGCGCAAAGATTCAATGCCCCCTTTTCGGTACGCGGCTAGCCATTCATAAATGCGCCGCCGGGTGAATCCAAGCGAACGAATGACATTCTCTGGCGACTCTCCCGCCTGAACGCGCATGACTGCGTGGATCCGGATTTGTTCGAGCGCTTCATGCGAAAGCTTACGACCGTCGTCTTCTCTCATTGGGTTTTACAGAATCATTTTTGCCCGGACCGTCATCCGCCCAGATGTCCGCACGCTTATCAATCCCAGAATGGGAACCGACTTATCGCCGCCTCGAATTCGCATCACATCGCCCCTTCTAGGCATTCTCTTCCGTCGACACAACTGGCGTTAGATCTTATTGTTGTCACGGATCGGTTAGAAATTAACGCCACACCCGTCCAGGAGAAATGGACCGCAGCAAGGCGGACGTTTTCGGGTCCATGGCTTCAATATGTGCACGCCTCGGCATAAATACGCGATTTTCAAGTCACTGGAGGAGCCCCGTCACATTGCGCCGGGGCTCCATGCTTGCGTCCTACATGCCGAAAACATCAAGCTTTGCGGTTCGGGTGTGATACCCGGGAACTCACGCACTTATCCCAATGCTTTCGAGGCCGAAGGATGGAGGTAATTCCATAATATTATTCTCTGAACCACAACCTCAGGTATAGAAGCAGATACTGGGTAATCTGGCGCAGCAGATTTAGATAGTCCTGGCAGGCGCGAATCAAATTCCGATCTTCAGATCGCTCTCGAGCGCATCTAGCCTCTCTACCGCAATACGATCAACAACCGAAACTCATGTCGATCATGCAAAGCAGAATCTCCCGGTGCCGGGAAAGCATCAGGCCAAACAGCCACCTTGCGAGTTTTTGTATCGCCCGTAAACGTCAGCCATCTACACTCGTACTTCATCTGGCAAGGCCGTGGGGCCCCCGTCCTCAAGGCGAGGAAGATGTCAAACGGTGGTTGCTTACTAGTCTTGAAAATTCTCTGGAAGTAGCTTGAACTTGCGCTTTCAGAGCACCGAGCATTTCTTTCGGGCGCCCAGCATGCGCGCCCTCAAACGATGTCGTAGCGCTACGCTTGGTCAATGCAGATCAAACGGCTCGGACAGCACTAGCGTGTCGAGGCTTGGTCCTAAAGACACCAGACTATAACTAGAGAACCGTAATCTCTATATATTTACACATACTACGTTTTAATGCGCTCACCAATGACCCATGCGGCTGCTTCGGAGCGATGCGAGTGCATAAGTCGAAGGTCTTCCGACCATTGAACCTCAGGCTATCTTTATACGAGGCAGACTTTGTCTAGAAGCAGATTCGCAGAGAACAACCGCAGCAGTTTGTCACTGCAGGCGACTAAACATCGGATAGCCGTCGCATAGTTCAACGCAAACTCCTGTTTAGTTCCTGCATTCGCGTTTTTTCCGTCAACTGTCCCTATCAGCTCCGCACAGATATGTTTAACATCGGCGCTCAAGTCACGGTTGACGACTCGTCCCCACCGGCAGTTGGTCTGACTGGAGAAAGAAATCATGGTTCGCGTCGCAATTGCTCAAGTCGGCTCCCAAATCTCCGATACCCTTAAAACGCTTGATGACATCGAAGTGTGGTGCGCGCAAGTGCAGAAACAGGACATCGAGTTTCTTGTCTTCCCCGAGGCTTACATCGGTGGCTATCCCAAGGGTCTGGACTTTGGCGCCAGGGTTGGCTCGCGCATCGCAGAAGGACGTGACGAATTCCTGCGCTACTGGCAAAGTGCCGTCGAAATTCCGGGCCCGGAAACCGACCGGATCGGGAGCTTCGCCGAGGCCTTAAAGGCTTATCTGGTCGTCGGCGTTATTGAGCGCCAGGGAGGCACCCTGTTTTGCACTGCCGTGCACTTCAGCCCGGACGGACAGCTACTCGGCAAGCACCGCAAGCTAATGCCCACCGCCAGCGAGCGACTGATCTGCGGATGCGGCGACGAGTCGACAATCCATTTGGCAGGGTCGCCTTATGGACGGTTCGGCGTTGCCATCTGCTGGGAAAACTACATGCCCTCGTTCCGGAGTGCGTCATACGCTCAGGGGATTCGTCGCTGGTGTGCTCCTACAGTGGACGACCGGGATATCTGGAAATCCACCATGCGCCAAATCGCATACGAGGGAGGTTGCTTCGTGCTGAGTGCATGTCAGTACGCAACTCGCGCCAATGTCCCAGATGAGTATGCGTGCATCCAGGGCAACGCCCCAGAAACCGTGCTCATTCAGGGAGGCAGCGTCATCGTGTCGCCGCTGGGCGAGATCCTTGCAGCTCCGCTCCACGATACGGAAGGCTTGCTATTCGCGAACATCGATTCCGACGACTGCGAACGTGGGAAGCTCGACCTTGACGTTGTGGGCCACTATGCACGGCCGCACGTTTTCGACCTCAGGGTAGCTGCCGGCCGCACCGCCGTGACTTTCAATGCTCCCCTCAAGAGTCAGTCCATCTCCGGCATCGACGTGGCGACGAACGGCCACATCTTAACTTAACGATCCTTAATAAATAAAGCAGCACTGGGTGACACATGAATATCTTGGTGCCGTCCGGCACACTGACCTGTCCTATCTTCCTGACACCCTCAACATGACCTCCCAGGCAGCATCCCATCTCTTTCCCTCATATGCCCGTGCGCCGATACAATTCGAACTCGGCCACGGTTGTACGTTGCTTACGCCCAACGGCGACGTCTACCTCGATTTCGGCAGCGGCGTCGCGGTCAATGCATTGGGACACAGTCACCCTCGACTCGTCCAAGCGCTTCAGCGTCAGGCAGAGAAGCTATGGCATGTATCAAACCTCTACACGATCCCTGAACAGGAGATGTTGGCCGACCGACTTTGCGAACTCAGTTTCGCCGATCGCGTTTTCTTCTGTAATTCCGGCGCCGAGGCGATTGAACTATCCATCAAGGCAGCCCGTCGGTACCACCATTGCGGCGGCTCGCCGCAGCGAAACCGGATAATTACGCTCGAAGGCGCTTTCCACGGCAGGACACTGGGTTCGCTGGCGGCCACCGGTCAGGAGAAGTATCTGGAGGGCTTCGAACCGCGTGTCGATGGGTTTGAACAGGTACCCTTCGGCGATCTGCTTGCGATCGAAGAAGCCATCACCGAGCATACTGCCGGCATTCTCGTTGAACCTATCCAAGGAGAAAGCGGCATCCGCCCATTGCCACCCGGCTATCTTCATGCGCTCCGTAATCTCTGCGATTTCTACGGGATTCTGCTGCTGCTCGACGAAGTGCAAACCGGCATCGGTCGTACTGGTAGTCTCTTTGCATACGCTGCCGAAGACGTTACGCCAGATATCCTGGCTGCGGCAAAGGGGCTCGGGGGTGGCTTCCCGATTGGTGCGTGCCTTGCAACTGAAGCCGTCGGGTCCGTCATGCGGCCCGGGACTCATGGATCAACGTTCGGTGGCAACCCACTGGCCATGGCTGTCGCCAGCGAGGTGCTCGATATCATCAGTGCCCCGGCGTTTTTGGAGCGGGTACGAGATGCGTCCCTCAGGCTCATGCTGCGGTTAGACGAACTCGTATCGAAATACCCCACGGTCTTCAGCAAAGTGCGTGGCGCTGGCCTTCTGGTTGGCCTGCAGTGCGTACCTCCCGTCAGAGAAGTTCTCACGATGCTACACGAACACAAACTCCTGTGCGTTCCAGCAGGCAACAACGTGCTTCGACTGTTGCCGCCGTTGACGGTCACTGACGCCGAGATCGACGAGGCAGTACTGCGACTCGATCGCGTCGCCGGACGCCTGTCCGACGCAGTTGCTGCCTGACTCAATCCAACCCGTTTTCCGGAAGTCAGCGTGTTATCAACTCTATCCTCCGAACAGAAATGCAATCTTGCCAAAATCATCGTTCAGCAGGCAGGCGCAAATGCAGATTTCGAAACCTTCTGCGATTGTCTTCTCGGCCTTTGCGAAGACATTCCCGGATTCGAAACCGTTGCACCAGGTGAAGCGCTCACGCGCGACATATGGATGATTTACAGAGACGCAATCACGGCCCGGGGGCGGACGCGCCGCCAAGCATGAACCACCTCAGCTCGTTCCACCACGGCCTTTTTACCTCCCTGTCTACCCACTCGCTCTGGCTCGTCTCCGCTCATGCGCAAGTCCCTCTTTCATAACCGAGGCCTGATGGTGACGGGAAGAGAACGAGTTGATCTTCTCTTTGAAGCGCTGTGCTACAGGCCTCGTCCAGTACGTCTTCGGGACGCCCCCAGGATACTTGACGTGTCCGAGACGACCGTGCGCCGAGACATCGCGGCTAGTAAGGGACTGCTTTTGTGTCTTGGCGGTTATGTCGTCCGTGGCCCTCTGACCTTTAATGCCACGTCAACGACCAACTTGAAGCAAACCGCCGTGTCCGAGACACTCCGCTCGGTAGTTAAGCACCTCGTTGACGGTAAGACGGTCTTCTTGACAGTGGTGAGCCGCTGGCAATGCTGGCCCGTCAGATTCCCGGCGAAACGAGCCTGACCGTTGTCTGCCATTCAATCGATGTGGCGAATGTGCTGCGCCAAAAAACAATCGTACGAATAGTTCTGCTCGGTGGACATTACGCGCACAACTCGGCCACGTTCGTCTCCGACGAAAGTATCGCAATGCTTCGAAACCTAAGAATCAACACCCCGCCATTTTGGATCTGAGATATGCCTCCAACAATAGGTCGAACCCACTGGACACTGATATGATACCCAGCAATCAATTCGCGACGGCGACCAGTCATGAGGAACGGGAAGGCATGCTGCGAATGCTCGCAGCCGTGACGTTCCTCATCTTCTTTCAGGCATATATGGTCGCGCCGATCATACCTGCCCTGGCCCAGACCTTCAGTGCGTCCGTTCAAACCGTCGCCCTGATCGTGCCCGCGTACCTCATCCCATATGGCGTCGCGACACTACTCTATGGCCCTCTGGCCGATCGTTTCGGTATTCGCCGCGTCATTTCTGCATCATTGACTGCATTCACAGTCCTCGCGATGGCGACTGCGACAGCCACGTCCATTGAGCAAATTGCCGTGTGGCGGATACTAACCGGACTTGGCGCCAGCGGCGTCGTCCCACTCGCACTCGTGCTCGTAGGCCGGCTGTTTCCCTATGAACAGCGAGGACGGCCCCTTGGCTGGTTGTTCGGTGCCATGGCAGGGGGCATGGCGGTAGGCTCGCCGCTCGGCGCGATGCTGGTACCCATTTTCGGCTGGCGGGGACTGTTCATCATAGTCGGTGTAGCCGGAGCGGTCGCGCTGGCTTTGCTCCAGCGTTACGGATCACTCATTATCAGAACTGCGTCGCCGGTTGCCAGTACGCCCGGTGAGCTGATATCTGGATATGTCACCCTGCTCAGTACTAACCGCGCACAGCGTACGTACGCATATGTCTTCCTGAACTCGATGTTTCATTCAGGCATGTTTACGTGGCTCGGTGTGTACATCGAACGGCAGTACCACCTTGGACCGACAGGTATCGGACTCGCGATGCTCGGCTATGGTGTTCCCGGCTTTTTGCTCGGCCCTGTTATCGGTCGTGCGGCAGACAGGTGGGGGCGTGCCATTCTCATTCCAGTCGGGCTGTGCCTCGGCGCCACGGCTGCCGCTGCCCTGCTATTGCGCTTGCCGCTTCTTTTGACACCGCTTGCGGCGATGGTGCTCTCGCTTGGTTACGACACCACGCAACCGCTCTTCGCCGGGATCGTGACGTCCCTCGGTGGCAAGCGTCCCGGGCAGGCTATGGGGCTGAATGTGTTTTCGCTCTTCGTCGGCTTTGGCGCCGGCAGTCTCATCTTCGGCGAGATCGTCCGATACAGCTTTACTCGAGCGTTGGGCACCTTCGCCGCGGCTGAACTTCTACTCGCCCTGTTTGCACTGTGGGCGTTTCGCACTGAACGACCGTCCGCGAGAACTCTGTGATCGCCCGAACCGGGTGACCAACGAGAAGCACCTGTTACCGGAACATGCCTGCTGGTCCAGGCGGTCCGCCACACCTGCCATGCTCGTCGTCCGCGTTCTCGCTGCGGCGCACATGCGACGAAACGCCACCGTTATCAGGTGCTGCTATGCGCTTTTCGCCGAGAGCTGCTGCTTTGCAACAGGACAGGCCAGATCAAGAATAGTCGCAGTCGAGTGATGAACGAAACATGATTCAGCTCGGCGCTCCTTTCCACTCTGACCTTGAACGGTCCCTCGGGGTCGTATAGGCAAATCGGGCATCAAATCATGTTCAGCACCGATGTTCTTTCGCTTGCGCGAATCCAGTTCGCATTTACCGTTTCTTTTCACATCATCTTTCCTGCCCTGAGCATCGGGCTTTCGAGCTTCATCGCCGTTCTTGAAGGCCTGTGGCTCAAGACGGGGCGCCAGGTCTACCAGGACCTGTGTCTGTACTGGTCGAAGTTATTTGCCGTCGCATTCGGCATGGGCGTAGTGTCCGGCATTGTCATGAGCTACGAATTCGGTACTAACTGGTCCGGGTTCTCGAGCTTCGCCGGCGGCGTGACCGGGCCACTACTCGATTACGAGGTCATGACCGCCTTCTTTCTCGAAGCGGGCTTCCTCGGCATCATGCTGTTCGGCTGGCATCGCGTCGGCCGGGTAGCCCACTTCCTGGCGACTGCGCTCGTCGCCATCGGGACAAACATTTCGATGTTCTGGATTCTCGCGTCGAACAGCTGGATGCAAACGCCGCAGGGATTCACCATCGTCAACCATCAAGTGGTGCCGGTCGACTGGTGGAAGATCGTCTTCAATCCGTCGTTCCCCTACCGGCTCGCACACATGGGGCTCGCCGCCTTCATCGTCGCCGCCCTGGTCGTTGCGGCCACCGGCGCCTGGCACCTGCTGCGCGGACGACGCGATCCCGCCGTGCGGACGATGTTCTCGATGGCGCTGTGGCTGCTGCTCGCCCTCGCTCCGCTGCAGATGTTTGCCGGAGATGCGCAGGGCCTGAACACCCGGCGTTATCAGCCAGTCAAGATTGCTGCTATCGAAGGTCTGTGGGATACCGAGCAAGGCGGCACGGCACTCAATCTCTTCGGCATTCCAGACATGGCCGCCGAGACAACCCGCTACCGCGTGGCGATTCCCCACCTGGGCAGCCTCATCCTCACGCATAGCTGGAACGGCACAATCGTCGGCATGAAATCCTTTCCTCCGGCGGACCGCCCCAATTCCACGCTGATCTTCTGGACTTTCCGCGTCATGGCCGGGCTCGGTATGCTCATGGCGCTCATGGCAATCGGCGGCTTTGTGTTGCGCCGTCGCGATCGTCTGTTCAACTCGCGGAACTTCCAACGCTTCGTGCTGGTGATGGGACCATCGGGGTTCATTAGTCTGCTCGCGGGCTGGATCACCACCGAAGCCGGTCGTCAGCCATGGGTGGTCTATGGTGTGATGCGGACCTCGCAAGCGCTCTCCCCCATCACCGCACAAGAGGTCGGCGTATCGCTCTTCACCTTCGTCGTGGTCTATTCGCTCGTCTTCGGCACTGGCATCTACTACATGATCAAGCTTGCCTGTGCCGGGCCTGCCTTCTCACCCGAGACCGGCGGCAGCGGAGCCAACATTTCATTGCTCCGCAGCTCAGTCCCTGGCGCCACGCCGGCACGGGCAACCGCGAAGATCACCGTCGAACGCGAGTAAACTTCTTACCGGACCTACGCCATGGATATCACTACCTGCTGGGCAGCAATTATCGCCTTTGGTGTCTGCATGTACATCGTGCTCGACGGCTTCGATTTGGGCATCGGCATCCTCTTTCCCTTCTTTCCTCACGACGATGACCGCAACCGGATGATGAGCAGCGTCGCGCCGGTATGGGACGGCAACGAGACCTGGATGGTACTCGGAGGTGCCTCCCTGTACGCCGTGTTCCCGATGGTCTATTCCGTCGTTCTTTCCGCGCTCTATGTCCCGCTGCTTTTCATGGTGATCTGCCTGATCTTCCGCGGCGTCTCCTTCGAGATCCGTGGAAAAGCCCGTCGGACTCGCCCGCTGTGGGATCTCGCCTTTATCGGTGGGTCTTGCGGCGCAACGTTCTTCCAAGGCGTAGTCCTGGGCACCTGGCTGTCGGGCATCCCGGTTATCAATGGGCAGTTCGCGGGTCACGCATTCGACTGGTTCACACCCTTCAGCCTTTTCACCGGCTTCGCGTTGCTCGTTACCTACGCGCTGCTCGGCTGCTGCTGGCTGATCGCAAAAACCGATCAAGATCTTCAGCGCAAGCTTTACCGCGTTGTACTCCCCCTAACCGCGCTTCAGGTACTCACGATTATCGCGGTCACCCTGTGGACACCGCTTCTCGCACCGATGTTCGCGACCCGCTGGTTCGATTTGCCGGTGCTGCGCTGGCTGGTCCCTGTCCCGGTTCTGGTCGCTCTCTGCACAGGGGGAATGCACCTCGCCGTACGCGCGCGCCACGGCATCACGCCGTTTCTGCTTGCGCTTGGATTCGTCCTGCTCGGCTATGTCGGGCTGCTTGCCACCATCTGGCCCTACGCGATCCTGCCAGGTATCACGATCTGGCAAGCAGCAGCGCCCCATTCAAGCCAGGCCTTCACGCTGATCGGTGCCGTAATAGTCGTGCCAATCATCCTTGCCTATACAACGCTTGGGTATCGGGTTTTCCGCGGCAAGGCGGACCCTGCGGAACTCCACTATCACTAACGGATGTGCGGCCATGCATACGGCATTCACTCGCGGGCTCTGGTTCGTCGGACTCTGGTGCGCCGGCGTGGCTTTCGTCGGAGCAGTAGCACTTGTACTCCATGTACTGGTGCTCGGCCGATGAAGCATCAGAGCAATCACGCGCTATAAGACTCTCTTCCGCGAGCGTCCCTGTACCGCTTCGTACAACGACGCCTCCCGGAAAAAACGGAATATGCAAATGATCAAAGCACTGCAGGACCGGCCCCCCGTGGCGCTCCACACCGGCTTCGTGGCGGCCATGCACACCTGTCCCCTGATCGCCATACTGCGCGGCCTGACACCCGATGACGCCGCGCCGATAGGGAAGGCACTTTACCAGGCAGGTTTTCGCGCTATCGAGGTCCCCCTTAACTCCCCGGAACCTCTCAGGAGCATACGTACGCTGCGTGATACGCTCCCGTCCGAGGTCCTGGTGGGAGCAGGCACGGTACTGTTGCCCAGCCAGGTCAGCGACGTGGCCGATGCGGGCGGAACACTGATCGTTATGCCGCACAGCGACCCGGCAGTCATCCGCGCGGCCAAAGCGACCGGCCTCGCCTGCACACCCGGAGTCGCTACGCCGACCGAAGCATTCGCTGCGTTGTTCAACGGCGCCGACGCTCTTAAACTGTTTCCTGCAGATAGCATCTCGCCCTCGACATTACGCGCCTGGCGCACCGTCATTCCATCGCAGATGCGAATCATGCCTGTCGGCGGAGTCACCCCTGGCAGTGTCGGGGCGTTGATGAAGGCGGGCGCCGGTGGCTTCGGGCTTGGCGGCAGCCTATATCGACCGGGATATCAGGTCGAGCAGGTCAGCGAGAACGCCAACCTGTTCATTACCTGCCTCGAGGATGCCCTCGCGACCATGCCCAATTAACCATCGAACGGTCTAATACCAACCCGCACCCGGCGCGCGCCACGTCAGAATATATTTTGTACTTTTCATATGCGTTCATTTAATTTTTCCGCCGGGCCGGCAACGCTCCCTGAAGAAGTGCTACGTCAGGCAGCGAACGAATTGCTGGACTGGCAAAACAGCGGCATGAGCGTGATGGAAATGAGCCATCGGGGCGCGGAATTCATGTCGATCCACGAAGCCGCGCTCACCGACCTGCGAGAACTCCTGAACGTTCCCCCGTCTCACCGGATCCTGTTCATGCAGGGCGGTGGGATTGGTGCAAACGCGATCATCCCCTTGAATCTCCTGCGCACGGCTCAGTCTGCTGACTATGTCGTGACGGGGACCTGGTCTCGCAGGTCTTTCGAGGAAGCCTTTAAATACTGTACTCCTCGTCTTGTCGCACAGGCGAAGAGCGACGATGGCTACACATATGTGCCCCCTGGCGAGACTTGGAATCTCTCCCCGGATGCAGCATATCTCCATCTCTGTACCAACGAAACCATTGACGGCGTCGAGATGTTCACAATTCCCGACGTGGCCCCGGTCCCCGTCGTAGCGGACGTCTCATCTCACATCCTCTCGCGCCCCATGGATGTTTCTGCGTGTGGGGTGCTTTACGCAGGTGCGCAAAAGAACATCGGTATCGCCGGCGTGACTGTTGTCATAGTTCGCGAGGACCTGCTTGATCGAGCGCTTTCAATCTGCCCATCGGCTTTTGAATGGAGGACGATTGCTGCGAACAACTCGATGTATAACACCCCACCGACCTACGCAATTTATATTGCCGGTTTGGTTTTCAGGTGGCTCAAGCAACAGGGCGGCCTGAGCGCAATCGAAGCAAGAAACATCGAAAAATCGAAACTACTGTACGACGCCATCGATTCAAGCAGTTTCTATATCAATAGGATTGCGCACCCATTCCGCTCGAGAATGAACGTGCCATTCCACTTGGCCGATGAGACCCGCAACGAAGCGTTTCTCAACGGAGCAAAAGCTCGCGGGTTGCTCCAACTGAAGGGGCACAGGGCAGTCGGCGGCATGAGGGCGTCGATCTATAACGCGCTGCCGCTTGACGGGGTCAAAATGCTTGTCCAATACATGAATGACTTCGAGAATGACCAGGCATGGCAGTAGCAGTCTCGCCATCCCGGCGTAGTGTCAACCAACCTCCCAGTATCAGTTCCGAAAATGGAGTTTGAATGAGTCGTTTCTGGAGTGATGTCGTCCACCGGCTGACACCCTACGTACCGGGCGAACAGCCTGCGCACGCACATCCGGTCAAGTTGAACACCAACGAAAACCCTTATCCACCCTCACCGCGCGTAGTCGATGCAATCCAGCGTGAGCTGGATCAGGACGGCGATATGCTGCGCAAATATCCTGATCCGGACTCGCGCGCCCTGCGCCAAACCGTGGCGCGGTATCACGGACTAAACAGCGGACAGGTCTTTGTTGGAAATGGGTCAGACGAGGTGCTAGCGCATGTCTTCCAGGCACTCCTGAAGCACGACAAGCCTGTGCGCTTCCCCGAAATCTCCTACAGCTTTTATCCCGTGTATGCGAGATTGTTCGGCGTCGCGTTTGAAGCGAAACCACTCGATCGTGACTTTACAATCAACATCGACGACTACGGCCCGTCTGGCGGTCCCGTACTTCTGCCCAATCCCAACGCTCCCACGGGTCTTGCACTGCCGCTGACCGACATAACCAGGTTGCTGACGGAAAACCCGGAATTTGTCGTCGTGATTGATGAGGCATATGTTGACTTCGGTGCAGAATCCGCTGTGAGTTTGATCCCGAAGCACCGCAATCTGCTGGTCGTTCAAACAACATCGAAAGCACGCTCTCTGGCTGGGATGCGCGTCGGCTTCGCACTCGGCAATGAAGTACTCATCGATGCCCTCACGAGAGTAAAGGACAGCTTTAACTCTTATCCAGTCGACCGCCTCGCACAGGTCGCAGCGATCGCGGCGTACGACGACGATGCGTGGTTCCGCGCGACCTGCGCCAAAGTGATAAACAGCCGTGAACGCTTGGCACAAGGATTACGCGCACAAGGGTTCGAGGTCACACCCTCCACTGCAAACTTTGTCTTTGCGCGTCACCCCGCGCGTGATGCGACAACGCTAATCGCTTTGCTGAGGTCACAAGGAATATTGGTCCGACATTTCGATCTACCGCGAATCAACCAGCACCTGCGCATCTCGGTCGGGACCGACGATGAATGCGATGCGTTGCTTCGTAGCTTGCGGTCAATTCTGAAGCCGACAAAGTGAAACGAACAGAACAAGCCGGCGCCCCCATACCGGTCTAATGCAAATGAGATGGAGCAGTTCATGACTCAGATGACAAAGCGAAGCGGACTGCAGGTAGCCGCGAACGAAAAGTTATCCGACCCCGAGGGCGTCTGCTCAATTCCTAAATTGGAACGCTACCGTCTCCACGATACGGTTCTGGATCACCTACGCCGATTCATCGTGGAGGGGGTCCTACAGCCGGGCATAAAACTCAATGAGCGAGAGCTCTGTCAGACCTTGGGCATCTCCCGCACCCCCTTGCGCGAAGCGTTGAAAGCGCTCGAGGTAGACGGCTTGCTCGAGATTTCGCCCAATCGCGGCGCCTCCGTACGCAAGATGTCTGAACTTGAACTTCGCGATAACTTCGAACTGATGAGCGGGCTCGAGGGCTTCTCGGGAGAACTCGCGTGCGAGCGCATCACCGAAAGCGAGATCTCGGAGATCCGCGCACTCCATTTCTCCATGCTCGCCTGCCGTGCCCAGAACGACCTGACCGGCTACTACAGCCGCAACCAGGCAGTCCACGACAAGATCAATAGGGCCGCAAGAAACGAGGCTCTAAGAAAAACGTATATTTCAGTTAGCCGTCGCCTACAGGCTGCTCGCTTTCGTTCGAACTTCCAGATTCCCGAATGGGACCACGCCGTCGACGATCACGAAGAGATGCTGAAAGCACTGGGCGCTCGGGACGGCAAACACTTGGGCGCGATACTGCGCCAACACCTACGGGACAAACGCGATGCCGTTCTCCAAGAACTCCATACCAATGTCACAATAAGCGCCTGATCCGTGGTCGCCAGTGCCGGCGCCATCTCACTCCATAAGCTCGTCCGGACGGCACGTTTCGAAAGCGAATCGACCCGCGGCCCACGCCAGCACTCACGGCTGCCCGAAACAAACCGGGAAGGCCATTGGCGCAGGTATCCGAAAGACGATGGAATCCCAAACGACGTTTCAACAACTAGGAGACGAAAACGTTGAACTATACCCCCGAACGCACAGTTCGACAGGAAGAATCCGGTAACGTGCTACTCGCTGCGGGATAGCCGCGGTGGCCTCCGGGGCTACCGCGCCTCATGGCCTAGCGGCTGGAGTCTGGCACCGCCCTGACAAACAGGCGTCGAAGACGCCACCGCCGACCGAAGGCCGGCAACTGTGCGGCGACAATGACTACGTCCGGTCGTGCGATATTTGTCGTGATCGTAGCCACGGTCACCCTGCACGATCGCCGGTTTGGACAGTGGTCGGCCACGCTTGCGACGAATCGAGGGAACGGCGTCGATCAGCAGCAGTTGCGTGAGGTCATGACGGTTGGCGCTGGTCAGGATCAGCGCGAGCGGGATGCCTTGCGCTTCGGTAACGAGGTGATGTTTAGAACCGGGTGGAGCGCGATCGGTGGGATTGGGTCCTGTTTTTGACCTGATCTCACAGCATGAATGGAGGAAGAATCGACGACAACGCGGGACCGGTCGATGCGCTCGGCAGCACGTAGTCTGGTCAGTAGTACTTCGTTCAACCGGTCCCAGACTCCGGCGCGCTGCCAGTCTCGCAGCCGGCGCCAGCAACTCATGCCGGAGCCGCAGCCCATTTCCTGCGGGAGCATCTCCCAGGGAATACCGGACTGCAGCACGAACAGGATGCCAGTCAGCACGGCGCGATCGTCCAATGGTTTGCGCCCGGGGTATCGGGGGCGCCGGGGTTTTGGCGGTGGCAGCAACGGCTGGATCAGTGTCCACAGGTCGTCATCGAGTATCGGTTTAGCCATGTCCTCTTCGCCAACGAAACATGAAGAGGCTAACAGAGCACGGTTCGGGTCAACAGCCCCTTCGGCTCATTTTGTTAGAGTTTCTTTATGGACGAAAGAAAACAATGCCATGGTTGCGTATCTCCGCCGCCGAATCGACGAGTTCGGGATTGACCTGGAAGACTTGGCGCTAACGATAGAGAGTGAGAAACCGGCACGAACGGAAGCACGTTATCGCAATGCGGCGGGAGATATTTGGGACGGCCGAGGCGAAATGCCGCAATGGCTAAAACAGGCGCTAGCGCGCGGGGCAATCCATTCAATATTTCGAGTTGCCTCCTAACGTAGCGCCCGGACCATCGGTAAATGAGCGCATGGACTGGCGAAACGATTCGTTCGCTGAAAGCCCGCTCGCGCGCGCCACCTGCGTCAGTAGTGGATGTTGTTGTAAGCAAGTGGAACCATATTCCGCCGCGCGAAGAGAATACAACTGGCAATCAAATCACTCGGGATTAAATCGGCCAACTTTTGTCATTGCTCCTCGGCAGGACTGAACTCGTTCACGACGGGTGTAATGAGAACCTCGCGACAGCTATTCTTTGGTAAGCGCCTCACTGCGGCCGTTCTCCGGGCAGCGGTGAATGAAGGTAATTTGGTTCCCACCAAATATTTTGGTGGAACCAAAGTGGCCGAGATAGTCGATAGCAGAACCCAAGCTCCCGGTAAGCGCCCGAACTTTCCACGCGAGTTCAAACGACAGCTCGCCGAACAGACCTTCGAGCCCGGCGCGTCCGTATCGCTGGTCGCACGTCGCAACGACATTAACACCAACCTGCTGTTCAGATGGCGTCGCCAATATCTTCAGGGAGCATTTGGGGCTCCGCATCCGGAGCACGCGAGACAGCAACCTGATGGTGACGTTGCGCCGTTACTCCCGGTGAGCGTGGTCGCCGAAACCGAGGCGTCGATGTCCACGCACGAGGCCGTGACGGAGAACACCTGCGAGATCGAATTTGACCGTGCACGCCTGCGGATTCGAGGCAACGTGTCGCCGGATATGCTGCGCTTGCTCATTCGGGAGCTGTCCCGATGATCGGATTGCCGGCGGGCACCCGCATCTGGATCTCAGCTGGCATCACCGACATGCGCTGCGGATTTCAGGGGCTCGCAGCGAAGGTGTAAACTGCACTGGAGGAGAATCCGTTCGGCGGCAATGTCTTCATCTTCCGGGGCCGGCGCGGGAGTCTCGTGACATAGTGCATCCTTGCGTTAGAAGCCGGGCAGTTTGAGTGACTTATCTGCTTCCTGTCGGGCCTTGAAGTGAGGTGGGCGCCGTTCCTTGATAGCCCGTACACCTTCCCTGACGGCTTCGGAATCGAGTGCAGCAACAGGGACCTGCCAGGGCGCCGAGGGCATGAGCTGGGTGGCAGGCAGTATTCCCGGTTCTGTCGCGATAAGGCCATCCTGATGAGCAGACCCGAAATGACAAGGACTGCTCACATAACCATCGAATAAAACTGCTCGGCGGCGGACGGATGGGTCCCATTCTTGGTTTTCATCTGCCCCTTCCTGATCATATGCATTACTTCGATGCCGGACAGGATAATGCGGGCGCAACGAAAATCCTTGAAGCCCAACATCGGTCGGGTGATGCGTTTGATGGCCCGATGGTCCTGCTCGACCACGTTATTCAGGTACTTGACTTGACGAATTGTGATGGGCGTCTCTCGCTCGGCGTTCACTGCCTGCAGCGCAGCCAGATTAGAGCCGCTTTTGTCGATGGTTACCGTCTCGGGTACACCATTTTGACCGATCGACTTTTCAAAGAAGCGCCGCGCTGCCACCTTGTCGCGCTTGGCTCTGAACAGGAAATCGATGGTTTGGCCCGCCTTGTCCACCGCCCGGTAGAGGTACTTCCACTGGCCTTTGACT
>NZ_JARESU010000128.1:0-23676 GCF_046027075.1 Paraburkholderia sp. RL18-085-BIA-A
TTAAAGATCGATCCGCCCAACGTTCGCCGGCACCCGTTTCAACCACCTGGCACCGTGTCCGTTCTGCGTCGCTGCATCAGCAGCAGAGAAGCGGGATTATGAATGCTCTTTTTCGTTTCGTCAACAACATTTTTGTGCTTTCGCTTAAAAAGTTGCTGACGCTACAGCCGCTGGTTTCTGCCGCGGCCCTCGTTCGCAAACGAGAGGCCGAATAGTAGGTGAGCTTCGCCTTTGTGACAAGTGTTTGACAAATTTTTCTGGCAGCTCATTTACGGGCTGAGTTCACAACGGCGTCCACTGGAATCGCCGCGGCCATCGCGGCATAGCCGGCATCGCTGGGATGGATATGGTCGCCGCTGTCGAAAGCGCGTTGCAGGCGATCCGGCTGCACCCGGTCCCGCAGCGCTGCGTCGAAATCCACTACGCCGTCGAACGCGTGACTGGTTCGGATCCACTGGTTAACGGCGAGCCGGATGCTCTCCCGCTCCGGCGGCAGGGACGCCGGCGTCAACGTCGCGCCAAACACCTTCACGCCTGCGTGCCGCGCGGCGGCAATCACCCGCTGGTCGCCGGCGATCAGATCGGCGGCCGTCACCGAGGTATGCGGGAAGTCGCAATCGAGACCGCTACGAGCCGGCATCGCCGCGAAGTTGATGTCGTTGATGCCGATCAACAGGATCGCCGTCTTGACGCCGGGGCGCCGGAGAACGTCGCGGTCGAAGCGGCCCGCGAGCGCATCGCCGTAACATGGGGAATCGCTTAAGAGCCGATTGCCGCTGATGCCGAGATTGACAACCGCGGTCGAACGATCGCCGGCGCCGGCTAACCGTCGAGCCAGCGCGTCCGGCCAGCGACGATTCTGATTCAAGCTGGAACGCATGCCGTCAGTGATCGAATCGCCGATCGCCGCAACCGCTGCCGATGAAGAAGCCGCCTCCACGGACACCCCCGTCACCCACACATACTGCGTAAACCGCCCACGAAATGCCTCCGCCGAAGCATCCGCTGCATGATTGCCTGGCGTGGAAACGTAGTTGACCTGGTTCGACACCCGGTGCCACGCCGCAATCCGCTGTTCCGGTCCCATAAAGGCGCTGATTGCGTACGGCGCGCCTTCTGCGACATCAATCGCGACCGGGTCGCTGTCCAACTCGCCGCCAGCCGGAATGTTGACGGCACCCTTGCCGCCAAAAGTCACGCGCGCCACGCCGTCGACGGCCGCGGCGGCGCCGCCCGTCGAACGCGCGATACGCAAGTCTTCAATGACAAGCGGCGCCTTGCCGTATTCGTTGCTCAGGTGGACGCGGACAGATTTTCCGGACAGCGTCGGATAAACGATCTGCCGGACGGTGCGCCCGGCCACTTCCGGCGCAAGGTACAACGGCGGCAAGTCGGATCGCTGCGGGATGGGTTGCAGCGCCGTCGCCCACGCGGCGACCCAGTGCGACGGAGCGTCGGCAGCGAAGACCGCCGGCGAAACAGAAAACGAGACAAGCAGCGCCGCGCCGCATGCGACAGCCAAGGAGCGAATAGTCATTCGGGTGATGGGTTCGAGGCCAAACGTGTATTGTGCCCGATCACAACGGCAATAGCCGGCGGCCGCGCCCCCCTGCCCAAATCAGGCCGGCTGCGCGCCAGGCATCTTCAACGCAAGCGCTTCAGCGACTTCGATTCCGTCGATTGCGGCCGAATAAATCCCGCCGGCATACCCCGCCCCCTCACCAGCCGGATACAAACCCTCGACGTTCATGCTCTGATAGTCATCCCGGCGACGCACACGAATCGGCGACGACGTTCGCGTTTCCACGCCCGTGAGCACCGCATCATGCATCGCAAACCCCGCGATCTTCTTGTCCATCTGCGGCAGCGCTTCGCGAATTGCATCGATCACGTAGTCGGGTAGCGCGGTGCTGAGGTCGGTCGGATGCACGCCGGGCTTGTAGGACGGCACGACTGAACCCAGCGACGTGGACGGCCGGCCGGCGATAAAGTCACCAACTAGTTGGCCCGGCGCCATATAGTTGCCACCGCCGAGTTCGAACGCCCGCTCTTCCCATTTACGCTGGAAAGCGATGCCGGCGAGCGGACCGCCGGGATAATCGTCCGGCGTAATGCCAACCACAATCCCCGCATTGGCATTGCGCTCCGCCCGCGAATACTGGCTCATCCCATTGGTAACGACGCGCCCGGGCTCCGAAGTCGCCGCCACCACGGTGCCGCCCGGGCACATGCAGAAGCTATAAACGGCGCGCCCATTGCTGCAGTGATGCACCACCTTATAGTCGGCGGCGCCCAACTGCTTGTGACCGGCAAATTTGCCGAAACGGCTGCGATCGATCAAACCCTGCGGATGCTCGATCCGGAAGCCGAGCGAAAACGGCTTCGCTTCGATATATACGCCGCGGTCGTGCAGCATCTGGAAGGTATCTCGCGCGCTGTGACCGACTGCCAGCACGACATGGTCACAGCGCAACGTCTCGCCGGTCGACAGCTTCAACCCGCGCACCCTGCCACCGTCGATGTGAATATCGTCGACGCGGCTCTCGAAACGCACCTCGCCGCCCAGCTCGTGAATGGTCGCGCGCATCTTTTCAACCATGCTGACGAGGCGGAACGTGCCGATATGCGGCCGGCTCAAATACAGAATGTCCTCGGGCGCGCCGGCACGGACGAATTCGTCGAGCACCTTGCGGCCGTAATGCTTCGGATCCTTGATCTGGCTGTATAGCTTGCCGTCCGAGAACGTGCCCGCGCCGCCCTCGCCGAACTGCACGTTCGACTCCGGATTGAGCACCGACTTGCGCCACAGCCCGAAAGTATCTTTAGTGCGCTCGCGCACGGCCTTGCCGCGCTCGAGGATGATCGGCCGGAAACCCATCTGCGCGAGGATCAATCCGGCAAACAGCCCGCACGGCCCCATGCCGATCACGACCGGGCGCGGAGTAGCCAGCTGCGCCGGCGCCTTGGCGACGAACCGGTAGGTCATATCTGGCGTTACGCCGCAATGCGGCACGTCGGCCAGCCGTTTGAGCGCCGCCGTTTCATCCGTTACCTCGACATCCACGATGTAAGTGAGCTTGATGTCGGCGCGTTTGCGCGCGTCGTGCGCGCGGCGAAACACGGTGTATCGGATGAGCCCGTCCTCTGCCACACCGAGTTCCGCGAGGCGCGAACGGACGGCGGCTTCGAGGGCACTTTCGGGATGATCGAGCGGGAGTTTGATTTCGCTTAGACGTAACATGAGTACCGGGGGATGCAGGTGGGCCGCAAATCGCGGCCAATTCGCAATTTTATAGGTTAAGTGCCGGCAAGGGGCGGCGACGCTGACGGATCGACGTCACAACAGGCCCGAACCCGCGCCTATCGACGCGATCGAATTACGTTAAAAAATTTATTAACCGACCGGTCGGTTGGTTTATACTACGCAAACCCAGACAACTTCCGCAGAGAGCGTCCCCATGTACACGCAATCCCTGGATATTCCCGGCAATGTCGCCCCGCTCGATGCGGGCGCCAGTTCGCCCGAACAGGCGCAGTTCGATGCGATCATGGCCGCCGACGGCAAGATCGAGGCTCAGGACTGGATGCCTGACGCGTACCGCAAGACGCTGGTGCGGCAAATTTCGCAACACGCGCATTCGGAAATCGTCGGCATGCTGCCGGAGGGCAACTGGATCACGCGCGCACCGAGCCTGAAACGCAAAGCGATCCTGCTCGCCAAGGTCCAGGACGAAGCAGGTCACGGCCTCTATCTATATAGCGCGGCCGAAACGCTCGGCGTGTCGCGCGATCAGCTGATCGCCGCGCTGCATTCGGGCAAGGCCAAATATTCGAGCATCTTCAATTACCCGACGCCCACGTGGGCCGACGTCGGCGTAATCGGCTGGCTTGTCGACGGCGCGGCGATCATGAACCAGATCCCGCTGTGCCGTTGCACCTACGGCCCGTACGCCCGCGCGATGATCCGCATCTGCAAGGAAGAGTCGTTTCACCAGCGCCAGGGTTTCGACGCGCTGATGTCGATGATGTCCGGCACCGAAGCGCAGCGTGAACTGGTCCAGCAGGCGGTGAATCGCTGGTGGTGGCCGGTGCTGATGATGTTCGGCCCGAGCGACAAGGACTCGATCCATAGCAATCAGTCGTCGAAATGGGGCATCAAGCGCATTTCCAACGACGACCTGCGCCAGAAATTCGTCGACGCCACCGTCGACCAGGCCAAGGTTCTCGGCGTCACGCTGCCCGATCCGGACCTCAAGTGGAACGCGGCACGCGGCCATCACGACTATGGCGACATCGACTGGGAAGAATTCTGGCGTGTCGTGAACGGCGACGGCCCCTGCAACCGTGAGCGCCTCGCCACCCGCGTCAAGGCCCATAACGACGGCGCCTGGGTGCGTGAAGCCGCCCTGGCCCATGCCGAAAAACAGCGCCAGCGCGCACAACAGCACGCCGCCTGACAAGCAAGGCGCGCCACGAAAAAACAGCAACCGTCTTTCATGGGACCGGAGTAAGCGCTAAAGCGCTAACTCCGGTCGACACAGGAGATCAGCAATGAACAAGGAATGGCCGATTTGGGAAGTCTTCGTGCGCAGCAAGCAGGGACTCGACCATAAACACTGCGGCAGCCTGCACGCCGCCGACGCGCCGATGGCGCTGCGTATGGCGCGCGACGTCTACACGCGCCGCCAGGAAGGCGTGAGCATCTGGGTGGTGCCGTCGTCGGCGATCACGGCGTCCGCGCCGGAAGACAAGGCAGAACTGTTCGAACCGGCCGGCGACAAGATCTACCGCCACCCGACGTTCTATACGCTTCCCGACGAAGTCAACCACATGTAAGCGCGGCCATGGACATCACCCCCCAACATCTCCAATACGTGCTGCGCCTCGCGGATACCGCGCTGATCCTCGGTCAGCGTAATGCCGAGTGGTGCGGCCACGGCCCGATCCTCGAAGAGGACATCGCGCTGTCGAACATGAGCCTTGATCTGATCGGCCAGGCGCGTCTGCTGTACACGCACGCCGCGTCGCTCGAACAGCAGCTCACCGGCAAGAGCCGTACCGAAGACGATTACGCGTACTTCCGCGCCGAACGCGAGTTCGCCAACTACACGCTCGCCGAGTTGCCGCATTACGGCCCGCTGTGCGGCACCGCGCAGGCCGAGAAGGATTACGCGGTCACCGCCGTGCGCAATTTTCTGTATTCGACGTTGATGGCGCATCTCTGGACCGCGCTGACGACCTCCGCCGACGAGCAACTGGCGGCAATCGCGTCGAAGTCGATCAAGGAAACCAGCTATCACATGCATCACGCGAGCGAGTGGCTGATCCGTTTCGGCGACGGCACCGAGGAATCGCACCGCCGCGCGCAAGACGCGCTGGACTACCTGCTGCCGTACACGCGCGAGTTTTTCAGCGCGGACAGCGTGGAAGAGACGATCGCCGCGACCGGTATCGGACCACGTACGTCCGATCTGGAAGCAGCATGGCTCGACGACGTGCGCGCCACGCTCGACGAAGCCACGCTGACGCTACCCGAATCGGTCAAGCACATCACGAGCGGCAAGCACGGCGAACATTCCGAGCACATGGGCTTCGTGCTGGCCGAAATGCAGAGCATCGCGCGCCAGCATCCCGGCGCCACCTGGTAATCCGACGATGACGACTTCGACTGCCACACACACAGCCGACGCCGCGCTCGAACGCGCATGGGCTGTACTCGAAACGGTGCCCGACCCGGAGATCCCGGTGGTGTCGATCCGTGAGCTCGGCATTCTGCGCGATGTGCGTCGCGACGCCGACGGCACGCTCGAAGTCGTGATCACGCCAACCTATTCCGGTTGTCCCGCGATGTCGCAGATTGCCGAGGATGTCGCGCACGCGCTCGACGTGGCGGAACTCAAGCCGTATCGGGTCGCCACCGTGCTCGCGCCGGCCTGGACCACGGACTGGATGACCGCCGACGCCCGCGAGAAGCTGCGCGCGTACGGCATCGCGCCGCCCACGGGCAATTGCGGATCGGCCGCGCCGTCGCAGGAAAAAGTGCTGCGCTTCATGCCGCGAGCGCTGCCGCCGCCGTCCTGCCCCCGTTGCGGCTCGGCGCATACCGGGCGTATTGCGCAATTCGGCTCGACCGCCTGCAAGGCCTTGTACCGCTGCCTCGATTGCCACGAACCCTTCGACTACTTCAAACCATACTGATATGGCCACCCCGCAATTTCACCCGCTGCGTATCCGCGAAGTGCGGCCCGAAACCGCCGATGCGGTCTCGGTTGCCTTTGAAGTCCCGGTCGAGCTGCGCGACCACTATCGCTTCACGCAAGGCCAGTTCGTCACGCTGAAGACGCACATCGACGGTGAGGAAACGCGCCGCTCGTATTCGATCTGCGTCGGCGTCACGGACTACGATCGCGACGGCGAACTGCGCATCGGCATCAAGCGCGTGCGCGGCGGCCGCTTCTCGAACTTCGCGTTCGACACGCTGCAGCCCGGCCACACGATCGACGTGATGACGCCGGACGGCCGTTTCTTCACTCATCTGAACGCCGAACAGGGTCAGCAGTACCTTGCGTTTTCGGGCGGCTCGGGCATTACGCCGGTGCTGGCGATCATCAAGACGACGCTCGAAATCGAGCCGCGCAGCACCTTCACGCTCGTGTACGGCAACCGTAGCGTCGATCAGATCATGTTTGCGGAAGAGCTCGAGGATCTGAAGAACCGCTTCATGAACCGCTTCGTGCTCTATCACGTGCTGTCCGACGATCTGCAGGACGTGGAGCTGTTCAACGGTGTGCTCGACCAGCAAAAGTGCGAGGCCTTCATCGACAACCTGCTGCCCGCCGACGCGATCGACGAAGCCTTCATCTGCGGCCCCGGCCCGATGATGGACGCCGCAGAAGCCGCGTTGAAAGCCGCCGGCGTGCCGCCCGAAAAGGTGCACGTGGAGCGCTTCGGCTCGCCGTTGCCGCAAGCAGGCGTGCCGCCGGTCGAGATCACCGAGGACACGCCGGCCGCCGACCTCGAAATCGTGCTCGACGGAAAACGGCGCAAGCTGCGTCTGCCGTATCAGGGCGTGAGCGTGCTCGACGTCGGCCTGAGAGCCGGCCTCGCGCTGCCGTACGCGTGCAAGGGCGGCGTTTGCTGCACCTGCCGCGCGAAGGTGCTGGAAGGCGAAGTGAAGATGGAAAAGAACTACACGCTCGAAGAACACGAAATCCGCGACGGTTTCGTGTTGACTTGCCAATGCCATCCGGTCAGCGACCGCGTGGTGGTCAGCTACGACGAACGCTGAGCCGCTCGCGCCAGTTAGCCTGGCGTCGCACCGGCAACGCTTTCGGCAGCATCGCGATCCGCTTACACTAGGGGCCGCTCGCGATCGGACTTCCGTTCCGGTCGCCGAGCGGCCCCTTTTGTCATTGCCACAGCAAGCCACCGCCAATGAGCACGATTCACCTCACTAACGGCGATGTCGCCGCCGAGTCACTGCGCGCCGCCCTTCACGCAGCGGGCCGCGACGATCGCGTGCATGCGCTGCGCGACGATCTGGCGGTCGGCCCGTTACGCGGCATCGACGACGCGCCGGACGTGCGCGCGAACTTCTGGGATCGCGTAAGTACGGATACCCGGCGTGATTTCCTGCGGGAATTCCGCGACGAGGCGGCGGCGCTGGCCAACATCGTGCGCGGCGAATCGAATCTGGTGGTCTGGCACGGCGAAAGCGCAGCAGATCAATTGATGCTGCGCCGCGTGTGCTATCACCTGCGCAACAGCCCGCAGCGCCTGAACGAGGTTCGCCTGTCGATTCGCGATCTCACCGATCCGGGCGCGTGGGCGCACAGCCGCAGAGATCGCGCGACGTCGGTCGGCATGTTTGCGCCCGCGGTGCTGCAGACTCATTTGCCGGACGCCGCACCGATTTCCGTGCTACGCATCAGCCGGCTCGCGCTCGAATGGCAGGAAGTCAAACAGGCGAACGGCGAGACCCGGCGCTGGCGCGACAACACTTTCACGAGCGGCAGTTTTGCCGAGCTGGACGCGCTGCTTCTCGAACACGCGACCGAACACTGGCAGCCCGCAGCGCGCGTCGCCGCCGAGCTGATGGCAGCCGAACTCGGGTTTCTGGTCAGCGACATCGTCGTGCTATGGCGCCTGCGCGAAACGGCCGCGACCCGGCGCCTCAGATTACGCGGCGACGTCAGCGCATGGCGCACGCTGGAGCTGTGCGCGGCGCTTGCCCGCTGCCCAAACTAATAACACTGCAAAACGACGACTATGGCCCGCACCCGAGCCCCCGACCACGAAACGCAACGCGAGCAGATTCTCGAATTGGCGGCGGCGAAATTCGCCCAGACCAGTTACCCCAGCACCTCGATGGCCGATCTGGCCGCCGCGAGCGGCACGTCGAAAGCGCGCCTGTACCACTACTACGAGAGCAAGGAAGCGATCCTGTTCGACCTGCTGGACCGCTACACGAAGCGGCTGATGCTGATCATCGCCGAGGTGGAAGGCGCGAGTCAGCGGCGCGGACTCAGCGAGCGGGAAACCTTCGCCGAGCTGATCCGTGCGTTTCTATCCGAGTATGAAACGTCGCATAGCCGGCACGTCGCACTGTTGAACGACGTGAAGTACCTGGTCGACACCCAGCGCGAGGTGATTCTGAACCGCCAGCGCGACGTAGTCGCGGCTTTCGCGCGCCAACTGGCGCGCGCTTATCCGGAGCGCGCGACCCGCGAGAATCAGACCGCCCTCACCATGATGGTGTTCGGCATGATCAACTGGACGTTCACCTGGCTCAAGCCCGACGGCCCGATGGGTTACCGCGAGTTCGCCGAACAGGTGGTCGGCATGGTGGAACATGGGCTGGGTCCGGTGCGCTCGAATGACGCGGAGCAACAATAGAAGAACCCACGCCGCATGCGCGTTTTGCCACAGGTCGCGGCAGGTCGAGAACGCTCGTTCAATTTTCTTTATCCTTAAAAATCAATTAATTATAAATATGGCGCTAGCTTTTTAGGTATTCCCTTCAAATTTTTATACGGGTTTTCCCTAGTGATCGATTGCGGTTTCCGTTAAAATTGCTTTTGCGGTGCACCACGCCGCTCGATTAAAAGGAGAACCCGACCATGAACCTGATGCACCCACGCGCCGCCCAGCCGATCGTCCTGCACCATGGCTTGTCGCAGCCAACGGGTCGCGCACCCGCTCTGGTCCGTGAACTCACCGCTGTCGACCGTGAACGGCTGCTGACCCACTTCCTCGCGCTCGACGAAGACGACCGCCTGCTGCGCTTCGGCCAGATCGTGCCGAACCGCGTGATCGAAAACTACGTCCGCGCGATCGACTTCACACGCGACACCGTTTTCGGCGTGTTCAACAGCAAACTGGAACTCACCGGAGTCGGCCATCTGGCCTATCTGCCGGCGGAAGGCGACAAGCGCACGGCCGAATTCGGCGTGTCGGTGCTGGAAAGCGTTCGCGGCCAGGGTATCGGCTCGAAGCTCTTCGAGCGCGCAGCGATCCGCAGCCGCAATACGCACGTCACGATGCTTTACATGCACTGTCTGTCGCGCAACTCGACGATGATGCACATCGCGAAAAAAGCCGGCATGAAGATCGAGTACGCGTATGGCGAAGCAGACGCTTATCTGACGCTGCTGCCGGCGGACCAATCGAGCATCATTGCCGAGATGCTCCAGGAGCAGGCGGCCGTATTCGACTACGCACTCAAACGCCAGGCGCGTCAGGCGTCGAAGCTGTTCGAGTCGTTCATGCCGACGGCAGAGGCGGCCTGAAAAGCCGCCGCTTCGGCGAAATGACAAAGGGCAGCCCCATGGCTGCCCTTTTTGTTTGCCCTCGCTCGCTGGCGCGCCAGCGGCTCGCCATCACAAGATCGGCAACGCGGTCGTTTCCTTGATCTTTTCCAGCGAGAAACTGGTCTTCACGTCGATCACCGACGGATGGTGCAGCAACTGATCCTGCACGAAACGCGAAAAGTGAGCCATGTCCTCCACCTGGACGCGCAGCAGGTAGTCCATCTCCCCCGTCATCGCGTGGCACGCGACCACCTCCGGCCACGTCTGGACCGCCGCCCGAAACAGATCGGCGTGCGTCGCGTCGCCGCGCGGACTGAGCGCCGGCCCACCACGCTTCTCCAGCCGCACGTTTACGTAGGCAAGCAAGTCGAGCCCGAGGCGCTGCGCATCGAGCAGCGCGACATAACCGCGAATCACGCCGCTCTCTTCCAGCCGACGAATCCGCCGCAGGCACGGACTCGGCGAAAGATTGATGCGCTCGGCGATCTCCTGATTGGAGAGCCGCCCATTCTCCTGAAGGATCGCCAGAATGCGCCGGTCGATTGCGTCGATCTCTACGTTCGCCATCTTCTGCCGTCCATTGTAGAAATTGAGCTAGAAAATAGCGCAATCGTATCGATTCGCGATTAAGTTCGCAAGTTTTCGTCGCAGGCCGGACTTTAAACTTTGCGTCATCAGGTCGCACTTACTCGCCATCGCGTTATGGCCGCCGCACAACAGGAGACAGACATGCAGGTTTCAACTTGGGAAAACCCGGTCGGCACCGACGGCTTCGAATTCATCGAATACACCGCACCGGACCCGAAAGCGCTCGGCAAGCTGTTCGAACAGATGGGCTTCACCGCCGTCGCGCGGCATCGTCATAAAAACGTGACGCTTTATCGCCAGGGTGAGATCAACTTCATCGTCAACGGGGAACAGGATTCCTTCGCGCAACGGTTCGCGCGTTTGCACGGTCCGTCGATCTGCGCGATCGCGTTTCGCGTCCAGGACGCGGCCAAGGCCTACCAGCAGGCGCTGGAAAAAGGTGCGTGGGGCTTCGACAACAAGACCGGCCCGATGGAACTGAACATCCCGGCGATCAAGGGCATCGGCGATTCGCTCATCTATTTCGTCGACCGCTGGCGCGGCAAGAACGGCGCCGAGCCGAGCAGCATCGGCAACATCGACATTTACGATGTCGACTTCGAACCCATCCCAGGCGCGAACCCGAATCCGGTCGGCCACGGCCTCACCTACATCGACCACCTCACGCACAACGTGCATCGCGGCCGCATGCAGGAATGGGCGGAGTTCTACGAGCGCCTGTTCAACTTCCGCGAGGTGCGTTACTTTGACATCGAAGGCAAGGTGACGGGCGTGAAGTCGAAGGCTATGACCTCGCCGTGCGGCAAGATCCGCATTCCGATCAACGAAGAAGGCTCGGAGACCGCCGGTCAGATTCAGGAATATCTGGACGCATATCACGGCGAAGGGATTCAGCACATCGCGCTCGGCACTCGGGATATCTATCGCACGGTGGACGGTTTGCGCGCGGCGAACATTTCGCTGCTCGACACGATCGACACTTACTACGAATTGGTCGACCACCGCGTGCCGAATCATGGTGAGCCGCTCGAGGAACTGCGCAAGCGCAAGATTCTGATCGACGGTGCGCCGGACGACCTGTTGCTGCAGATCTTCACCGAAAACCAGATCGGTCCGATCTTCTTCGAGATCATTCAGCGCAAGGGCAACCAGGGTTTCGGCGAGGGCAACTTCAAGGCGCTGTTCGAATCGATAGAACTGGATCAGATTCGCCGCGGCGTGGTGCAGGACAAAGTCTGACGACAAGATGAAACCAAAATGAAAAGGGCGAGGATCGCAAGATCCTCGCCCTTTTCATCGACGCCGTTGTCTCAGGCAGAACCAACGGCCGGTTATCAACCGACGCCCCGTCTCAGCGGCACATCACGAATTCTGGCTTTCCTTTTCCGCGTTGGTGGCACGCGAGACACGCTCGATTGCAATGCGTGCGTGCGCGACCTGCGCGGTCCGGCTGACCGCGTTCGAGAGCGCCCCTGCGCTGCCCGGGTTCGAGCGCACCGGCGCGCTCATGGCGAAAAATGCGGCAGAGACCATCAGGAAGGTCTGGATGTTTCTAGTATTCATGCGTACTCCTTTTCTAACTGCCCTGTTGTCGTGAAGCTCCGCCGAATGCGGAGCGTTGCGTAGACATTGCTCACAGGTGCCCGGTTAGACAGGGATTTGCTCTACGGTTCCACGAATTTTTAGCTTTTACAGCTTGTTACAGGGCCCATGCCAAGCGACACAAGGCGCATGGCAGCGCGTGTCGATTCGAGCACAAAGCTGCGGCAACGAACCCTTTTTGAACGCACTGCGGCGGGTTTCCACCAGTGCTACCATCACTTAAAACACGTCAATATGACGGCCCCGGCCCCACGCATTCACAAGATGCCACGGCCCAAAAAAGTTTTGGCGATCCCAAACTGAGTGGAGGAGTACACATAATGAATGCCCCGCTAGACGCAGGTCAGCGAGCCTCGCTTGAAGCCGCGTTGTCTTCCGTCACGCTCGACGACAAATACACCCTCGAACGCGGCCGCGCGTACATGAGCGGCATCCAGGCGCTGGTGCGTCTGCCGATGCTGCAACAGGAACGCGACCAGGCCGCCGGGCTGAATACCGCCGGCTTCATCTCCGGCTACCGTGGATCGCCACTCGGCGGACTCGACCAATCTCTGTGGAAGGCGAAGAAGCATCTCGCCGCGCATCAGGTCGTGTTCCAGCCCGGCGTCAACGAAGACCTCGCGGCCACTGCCGTCTGGGGTTCGCAACAGGTCAATCTGTACCCCAGCGCCAAATACGACGGCGTGTTCTCGATGTGGTACGGCAAGGGCCCCGGCGTCGACCGTTCCGGCGACGTCTTCAAGCACGGCAATTCGGCCGGCTCGTCACCGCACGGCGGCGTTCTCGTGCTCGCCGGCGACGACCACGCGGCCAAATCCTCGACGCTCGCGCATCAGTCGGAGCACATCTTCAAGGCGTGCGGCCTGCCGGTGCTGTTCCCGTCGAACGTGCAGGAATATCTCGACTTCGGTTTGCACGGCTGGGCGATGAGCCGCTACTCCGGCCTATGGGTGGCAATGAAGTGCGTGACCGACGTGGTCGAGTCGTCCGCTTCGGTGGACATTGATCCGCACCGCACGAAGATCATCCTGCCGGAAGACTTCGCGATGCCCGAAGGCGGCCTGAATATCCGCTGGCCCGATCCGCCGCTGGTGCAGGAAGCGCGTCTGCTCGACTACAAGTGGTACGCCGCGCTTGCCTACGTGCGCGCCAACAAACTCGACCGCGTCGAAATCGACTCGCCGCATGCGCGCTTCGGCATCATGACCGGCGGCAAGGCCTATCTCGACGTGCGCCAGGCGTTGACCGACCTCGGTCTCGACGACGAAACCTGTGCGCGCATCGGCATCCGGCTATACAAGGTCGGCTGCGTCTGGCCGCTCGAAGCACAAGGCGCGCACACCTTCGCGAAGGGTCTCGACGAAATCCTCGTGGTCGAGGAAAAGCGCCAGATTCTCGAATACGCGATCAAGGAAGAGTTGTACAACTGGCCCGACGCGCAGCGTCCGCGCGTGTTCGGCAAGTTTGACGAGAAGGACGGCGCGGGCGGCGAATGGTCGGTGCCGATGGGCAACTGGCTGCTGCCGGCGCACTACGAACTCTCGCCGGCGATCATCGCCAAGGCGATCGCGACGCGGCTCGACAAGTTCGATCTCCCGTCGGACGTGCGCGCCCGCATCGCGATGCGCATCGCCGTGATCGAAGCGAAGGAAAAGGCGCTCGCGCGCCCACGCGTGGAAGCCGAGCGCAAGCCGTGGTTCTGCTCGGGCTGCCCGCACAACACCTCGACCAATGTGCCGGAAGGGTCGCGTGCGATGGCCGGCATCGGCTGCCATTACATGACGGTCTGGATGGACCGCAGCACCAGCACCTTCAGCCAGATGGGCGGCGAAGGCGTCGCGTGGATCGGCCAGGCGCCGTTCACCAACGACAAGCATGTGTTCGCCAATCTCGGCGACGGCACCTACTTCCATTCGGGGCTGCTGGCGATTCGCGCGGCGATCGCCTCGAAGGCGAACATCACCTACAAGCTGCTCTACAACGACGCTGTCGCGATGACCGGCGGCCAACCGGTCGACGGCGTGCTGACCGTGCCGCAGATCACGCATCAGCTGGCCGCCGAAGGTGCGTCGAAAATCGTGATCGTCACCGACGAGCCGGAGAAGTACTCGGCGAACGTCGGCCTCGCGTCGGGGATCGACATCCATCATCGCGACAAGCTCGACGAGGTGCAGCGCCAACTGCGCGAAATATCCGGCACCACGATCCTGATCTACGACCAGACCTGCGCGACCGAGAAGCGCCGTCGCAGGAAACGCGGTGCCTATCCGGACCCGGCGCGGCGCATCGTAATCAACGAGGCCGTGTGCGAAGGTTGCGGCGATTGCTCGGTGAAGTCGAATTGCCTGTCAGTCGAGCCGCTCGACACCGAGTACGGCACCAAACGCCAGATCAATCAGTCGACCTGCAACAAGGATTATTCGTGCGTGAACGGCTTCTGTCCGAGCTTCGTCTCCGTTGAAGGCGGTCAGTTGCGCAAGCCGAAAGCGGCCTCGGGCGTCGCCGGAGATGCGATGCCGCCGGTGCCGGAACCCGATCTGCCGTCGATCGACCGTCCTTACGGCGTGCTGGTCACGGGCGTCGGCGGCACGGGCGTCGTGACGATCGGCGCGCTGCTCGGCATGGCCGCGCATCTGGAGAGCAAGGGCGTCACCGTGCTCGACGTCACCGGCCTCGCGCAAAAAGGCGGCGCCGTGATGAGCCACGTGCAGATCGCGACGCATCCTGCCGACATTCACGCCACCCGCATCGCGATGGGGGAAGCTAGCCTCGTGATCGGCTGCGATGCGATCGTCACCGCGAGCGACGAATGCGTGTCGCGGATGCAGGCGGGCCGCACACGCGTGGTGCTGAACAGTGCGCATACGCCAACTGCTGAGCTCATCAAGAACCCGAACTGGCGCTTTCCCGGCACCAGCACAGAAACCGACGTGCGCGCCGGCGCGGGCGACGAGAATGTCGATACGGTCGACGCGAATCACTTCGCGGTCGCGCTGCTCGGCGACGCGATCTACACGAATCCGTTCGTGCTCGGTTACGCATGGCAGCGCGGCTGGGTGCCGTTGACGTATCAGTCACTGATGCGCGCGATCGAGTTGAACAACGTGCAAATCGAGAAGAACCGCGCGGCATTCGAATGGGGCCGCCGCGCCGCGCACGATCCAGCCACGGTGCGCAAGCTCGCGCAAGCGCCGGGACGCGACGCCGCAGCGGATACGGCGAGTAGCAAGATCATCGCGCTGCACACGCCGAAGGCGCTCGACACGCTGATCGACAAACGCGCCGACTACCTCGCCGCGTGGCAAAACCGCGCGTATGCCGAGCGTTATCGCGCGCTGGTGTCGCAAGTGCGCGCGGCGGAATCTGCGCTCGATTCGATCGACGGCCAGTTGTCGTTGACCGAAGCGGTCGCGAAGAATCTGCACAAGCTGATGGCGTACAAAGACGAGTACGAAGTCGCCCGGCTGTATAGCGACCCGGCGTTCATCGAAAAGCTGAAAGGAAGTTTCGAAGGCGACTGGAAGCTGCACATCCACCTCGCGCCGCCGACGTTCTCGAAAAAGGACGCTCAGGGCCATCTGGTGAAAAAGAAGTACGGCCCCTGGGTTTTCAGCGCGATGCACGTGCTCGCCAGATTCAAGTTCCTGCGAGGCACGGCTTTCGACCTCTTTGGCAAGACCGAGGAGCGTCGTACCGAACGGGCGCTGATCGTCGAGTATGAAGCGCTGGTGCGCGAACTGAGCAGCGGGCTGAGCGCTCAAAACCGTGAGCTGGCGCTAGAACTGGCGAATCTGCCGGACGGCATCCGCGGTTATGGGCACGTGAAGGAAAACAACCTGAAGGGCGTGCGGATCAAGTGGAACGAGTTGCTGTCGCGCTGGCGTTCGCCGGAGGCGGGCAAGACGCAACACGCGGCGTAAAAGCGGTGTGAAAAGGGCAAAGCGGCTGTCCTCGCGGACAGTCGCTTTTCTTCAGCTATAAAAAAACGCCACGGAATCACTTCCGTGGCGTTTTTGCATCGGCTCGGCGGCGCATGCCGTGAGGCAGCGCCGTTTTAATCCTCAAGCCATCCGCATTACTTCGCGTTCACCGGCTTGCGTGCGTTTGCCGAAGCCACCGCCGTCATGTTGATGATCCGGCGCACGGTCGCAGCCGGCGTCAGGATGTGCACCGGCTTTTCCGCGCCCAGCAGGAACGGACCCACCGTCACGCCTTCGCCGCCGACCATCTTCAGCAGGTTGTACGCGATGTTCGCCGCTTCGACATTCGGCATGATCAGCAGATTCGCTTCGCCGGACAGCGTCGTGCCCGGGAACGCAGCTTTGCGGACCACTTCCGACAATGCCGCGTCGCCGTGCATTTCACCGTCGATCTCGAGCGTCGGCGCACGTTCGGTAATCAGCTTGCGAGCCGCGGCCATCCGTTGCGACGACGACGACGGCGCACTGCCGAAGTTCGAGTTCGACAGCAGTGCGACCTTCGGCGTGATCCCGAACTTCTCGATTTCACGCGCAGCCAGCATCGTCATGTCGGAGAGCTGTTCGGCGGTCGGCGTTTCGTTCACGTAGGTATCGCAGATGAACAGATTGCGGCCCGGCAGCATCAGCAGGTTCATCGCGGCGAAGTTCTCCACGTTGTCCGCCTTGCCCAACACCTGCTCGATGAAGTCCAGATGCATGTGGTACTGGCCGATCATCCCGCAGATCATGCCGTCCGCGTCGCCGAGATGCACGAGGATCGCGCCGATCAACGTATTGAACTTGCGCATCGCGGCCTTCGCGACATCCGGCGTGACGCCCTGGCGCGCGCCGAGTTCGTGGTATGCCTGCCAGCTCTTCTGATAGCGCGGATCGTCTTCCGGATTGACGATCTCGACGTCCTCGCCGCACTTGAGCTTCGAGCCCATCTTCTTCAGACGCATCTCGATCACCGACGGACGGCCGACCAGAATCGGCTTGGCGATCTTTTCCAGCAGCACGAATTGCGCGGCGCGCAGCACGCGCTCGTCTTCACCTTCGGCGAACACGATGCGCGCCGGCTCCGACTTCGCCGCGGCGAACACAGGACGCATCACCATGCCCGTGCGATACACCGTGGTGCCGAGTTCTTCGCGATACGCGTCCATGTCCTTGATCGGACGGGTTGCGACGCCCGAGTCCATCGCCGCCTGCGCGACGGCCGGCGCGATCTTGATGATCAGGCGCGGATCGAACGGCTTCGGAATCAGGTATTCCGGACCGAATTCCAGCGAATGGCCTTCGTAGGCTTTCGCAACTTCATCGCCCTGATCGGTTTCTTCGGCCAGTTCGGCAATCGCGCGCACGCACGCGAGCTTCATTTCTTCGGTGATCGTGGTCGCGCCGACATCCAGCGCGCCGCGGAAGATGAACGGGAAGCACAGTACGTTGTTGACCTGATTCGGGTAATCCGAACGGCCAGTCGCGATGATGCAGTCCGGGCGAACCTTGCGGGCTTCTTCCGGACGGATTTCCGGTTCCGGATTCGCCAGCGCGAGAATCAGCGGCTGGGTGCCCATCTCGGCGACCATTTCCGGCTTCAGCACGCCGGCGCTCGAGCAGCCGAGGAACACGTCGGCGCCGCGAATCGCGTCAGCGAGCGTGCGCGCCTCGGTGTTCGCCGCGTAGCGTTCCTTCGACGGATCGAGATTGCCGCGGCCTTCGTAGATCACGCCCTTGGAATCGGTGACGAGAATGTTCTGCTTCGACAGACCCAGGTTCACCAGCAGATCCAGACACGCGATGGCCGCCGCACCCGCGCCCGAACACACCAGCTTCACCTGGTCGAGCTTCTTGCCGACCACTTTGAGGCCGTTCAGGATCGCCGCCGACGCGATGATCGCCGTGCCGTGCTGATCGTCGTGGAAGACGGGAATCTTCATCCGCTCGCGCAGCTTCTTCTCGATGTAGAAGCACTCGGGCGCCTTGATGTCTTCGAGGTTGATGCCGCCCAGCGTGGGCTCGAGCATCGCGATTGCTTCGACCAGCTTGTCCGGATCGGACTCGGAAAGTTCGATGTCGAACACGTCGATGCCGGCGAACTTCTTGAACAGACAACCCTTGCCTTCCATCACGGGTTTCGCCGCGAGCGGGCCGATGTTGCCGAGGCCCAGCACGGCCGTGCCGTTCGTGATCACGCCGACCAGGTTGCCGCGCGACGTGTACTTCTGCGCGTCGAGCGGTTCGTCGTAGATCGCCATGCAGGCTGCCGCGACACCCGGCGAATATGCGAGCGACAGATCGAGCTGATTCGATAGTGGCTTGGTGGGTGTAACCGAAATCTTGCCGGGTTTCGGATTCTGGTGGTATGCGAGAGCGCTTTGCTTAAGTTGTTCGTCCATTTTTTGGCCTGCGAGACGTAAGTAATTGGGCCCGGCACACCGCACAACTGGCGCCGCCTGCCTCGGTCGAACGAATCACCGACCGAGGCGGTTTGCGCATACACCGATTGAGGCGCGGCGTTGAACCGCGACGACGAACAGGACAATGCGGAGTGCTTCGCGGGCCGGTTAGTGTACACCCCGGATGGGTCGATGCACTGAGTGGTTAACAGCACTCGCCATTGGCGAAACAAGAGCCCGCGATGCTGCATTGCCGCATCGCGCAGCCGTTGTGTTAGTCGTTATGCCGTTTGTCATACGCGAGTCACGCGCAAGCCATATGCCGCCCCTAAGCGCTCATTCGAGCTCGGCGCCGCGGCGTTCGGGAATCAGAAAAAGTGTCGCGAAGATGTCGAGCAGATAGATAGACGCGAGCAACGCGAGCGCGGCACCGAACGAATAGCGCGCGGCCAGTGCGCCCACCACCACCGGGCCGAAACCGCCGACCGCCCGGCCGAGATTGAACAGTACGTTCTGCGCAGTGGCGCGCGCCTCGGTGGGATAAAGCTCGGAAATCAGCGCCCCGTATCCGCCGATCATTCCGTTGACGAACACGCCCATCGCCGCGCCGCCGATCAGCAGCGCTGTCGGTGTCGTGAGGTGCGCGTAGACGAATACCATCAGCACCGCGCCCGCCTGGTAGAACAGAAAAGCCGGCTTGCGGCCGAAGCGGTCGGCGGCGATGCCGAACAGCCAGATGCCGCAGGCCATGCCGAGAATCGTCACCGCGGTCCACACGCCGGATTTGGTCAGCGAATAGCCGAAGGTCTCCGACAGATAGCTCGGCAGCCAGATCATCAGGCCGTAATAGCCGAAGTTCTGCACCGAGCAGAGAATCGCGACGCCGATGCTCGCGCGCGTCGTCCGGCCATCGGCAATCAGCAATTTGAACGGCAACTTGCGCATACCGCGCGCCACGCGCTCGGTGAACAACGCCGGCTCCTCGACGCGGCGTCGCACGAAAAACGACACGACCGCGGGCAGCAATCCGAGCGCGAACATGCCGCGCCAGCCGATCACCGGCGACAACAGTGGCGTCAGCAACGCCGCGGCCAGCACGCCGAGCTGCCAGCCGAGCCCGACATACGACGACGCGCGCGCCCACTGCGACGCCGGCCACGCCTCAGCCACCAGCGTCATGCCGATGCCGAATTCGCCGCCCAGTCCAATGCCGGCGATGGTCCGATAGATCAGCAGGTCCGTGTACCCTTGCGCGAGCGCGCACAGCCCGGTGAAGACGGCGAAGATCAGGATCGTCCAGGTCAGCATCCGCACGCGCCCGAAATAGTCGCTCAGCACGCCGAAAATCACGCCGCCCGCGACCGCTCCGATCAGCGTCCACGTGACGAGCGAGCCGGCTTGCGTCGAACTCAGATGCAAGTCGGCAGCGATGACCGGCAGCATGAAGCCGAGGATCAACAGATCGAAGCCGTCCATCGCGTAACCGAGCACCGACGCGAGCAACGCGCGGCCCGCATAGTCATTTTTAGCGGACGCACGGGTGTCGGTGGCGGGGGAAGCGGCAGTCATCGAAAGCATTCCGTAGGTGAGGTGGGCGACCGCGCGCGGCGGCGCCCGAGAAATTCGCGTGAGTGTAAAGGCGCCGCTGACTGCTAACAAGCCAGCCAAAAGTGCGTCGCGACGCCCGCCCGAGCTCGTTACCGGGCGCAGCCCGCGAAGCCGGCCCGGCGCGGCCGTTATGCCTGCCATTCACGATGGCTGCGCACGACGGTCTCCTCTGACGAGTCGGTTTCGGGTAAAATGTCGGCCTACGCGCGCAGCAAAAACCGGCCTTTGTCCACTAAACGGCGCCACTGACCGGCAGCGTATTCCGCCCAATATGGCGCGGCATACCCCGTTTGCTGCGCCACCGGGCCCCTCGCCCGCTTCTCTCCGCTCACACCCAAGGATTTGCCCATGACAGGCTTCGATCGCCAGACGATCTCCGACACGACCGCCAAAATGCTGCTTGAAGTCCAGGCAGTGCACTTCAACGCGGAGAAACCGTACATTTTCACGTCCGGCTGGGCGAGCCCGGTTTATATCGACTGCCGCAAGCTGATTTCGTATCCGCGCGTGCGCCGCGGCCTGATGGAAATGGCCGAAACCACCATCCTGCGCGATGTCGGCTATGAGCAGATCGACGCCGTCGCCGGCGGCGAAACCGCCGGCATTCCGTTCGCGGCATGGCTGTCCGACCGCCTGATGGTGCCGATGCAATACGTGCGCAAGAAGCCGAAGGGTTTCGGCCGTAACGCGCAAATCGAAGGTTTGCTGACCGAAGGTCAGCGCGTGCTGCTGGTCGAGGACCTGACCACGGACAGCCGCAGCAAGATCAACTTCATCAACGCGCTGCGCACCGCCGGCGCCACGGTGAACCACTGCTTCGTGCTGTTCCACTACAACATCTTCAAGGAAAGCGTGTCGGTGCTGAAAGACATCGACGTCGATCTGCACGCGCTGGCCACGTGGTGGGACGTGCTGCGCGTCGCGAAGGAAAACAAGTACTTCGACACCAAGACGCTCGACGAAGTGGAAAAATTCCTGCACGCACCGGCTGAATGGTCGGCTGCGCATGGCGGCGCAACCTCGACGCCACAGTAAGCGCAGAAGTAGCGCAGTCGCTTTTAGCGCATTGAATTGAAAAAGCCGCCTGTCTTCAAGACAGGCGGCTTTTTTTCTGCCCGAGCATTTGCCCAGTGCATGCGCGACGCGACGTCAAGCCATGTCGCCCGCATCGTCCGGCGAACGCGACGACAGATTCAGCAAGCCGTTGCTCTGCGCATACTGGAACAATTCGGAATCGCGATCGATGCCCAGCTTGCGCATGGCCGTGTTCTTCTGCGTGCTGATGGTCTTGATGCTGCGGTTCAGTTGCTCAGAGATTTCCTTGATCGTCATGCCCGACACGAACAGACGCACGACTTCGAGTTCGCGCCTGGACAACATCACTTCGTCGCCCTTGCCGCCGGAATTCATGCGCAGAGCATCAAGCGACGCCTTGACCGACGGACTCATGTATTCGAGCTTGCGGCTCACGTGCTGCACGGCGAGCCCGATATGGCTCAGATCGTCCGATTTATTGACGACTGAGGTCACGCCAAGCTCGCTTAGCCGCTTGAGCAACTGCGAACTTGGATTAGTCGTGTCTACGCGCCCGGTCAATCTTGGCTACAAGCGGAATGTGGTTTCAAATCAAAGCGTTAGAGCTGCATGCACCCGCGATGCCTGCAGCACCTCTTTGCTAGGCTCCGCCGAATTCGCCAGCCTCGGATAATTCGAAGAAACGGTTATTGCTGTCTACGCCTTATTCGGCGGGCAACTCCGTCAGAGTGGATTTGTCGAGTCACCATTAGTGGCTCGGAACCAATCGTTGTGCGCTGGAGCCTTTTTCGGGGAATCGGGACGGGTTGTCTTGACCGACCCATTTCGAATCCCGGGCCAAACACCGTCCCTGCATCCCCTGATTACGCCGCTAAACGTGAGAGTCTTCTGAGTTGAAAACCCCGCTCAACCTCGCCTTCAATCGCTCCAAGTAAGACCCTTCCGAGGATGCAACAACGGGTTGGGACGTTCCCCGCTGAGCCTTCGAGGCGCAAACGGCCGGAACCTCCACAGCGAGCGCCTCGGCTTGTGCGCGCCCTCGTTTCTCATCGCGCTTGGCGTGGGCGTTCTCCCGCGCATCCCGGAGATTCCCACCCGCCAAGCCTCCGACGCCCATATCCGCGCGATTCCTCTCCGCCTTCTGGACGCCCTCTTGCACCTTAACCGTCACTCTGTTCCGGCTCTGGCGCCGACGAGGGCGAAGTTCTTCTTCTTGGTTGTCATCGTCTTCATTGAAGAACTCGAGACCTTTCCAGGTTACGTCTCCGACACTTCGAGCGTCTTCATCGACAAGTTCAATTACCCCCGCCGACCCATCCGAGCGACGCCAGAGTAGGTGCTTGGCGTACCCATCGATACGTTTGATGGGGATTTCCAAAGGCTTTTGGACCGAGTCCACGGCCTTTGCATGCTCGTTGAAGACCTCCGCGAGCTCCTCGGACGAGTACCGCATCTTCATGAACTCGACCAGCCCCCGCCGGCAGACTCTGGTTTCCCAAGGAATGAATCGGTTGTACACCTCCCGTGGTGACAGCCAGCGTCCGGCATCGCCCCGACGCAGCTTCTGCGTGTACGCAAAAATCGCGGCGGGCGTAATTCCAACACCAACATCCCGCATAGCTCGCGTCCGAAGTTTTTTCTTGTTTGTGTAGAGGTTGTAGTGCTGTATCGCCAACATCAGCAGTCGCTCGAACTCGTTGAGCGTGATAGGCTTATTTTTCGCTTTCAGGCGGCGAATCTCGCGAGAAAGATGGTCGGTATGACGCGTGTAACCACCGCGTTCGTCTGCCATCATCAAAATCATAAGATTGTTGACGCCTTCACATGTACCCTTGTAATCGCCTCGCCCTGGGGGCGGTAGCATCCGCATCAAGCCCATCGCTTCACATGCTGAGATAACGACAGCTTCGGAAGCCCCTGCGCCGTTGTCGACGAAGATTCCGTCAATGTTGCCGGTCAAAAGCCCACTTGCATCCTCTACGCCGAGTTCGCTGGCTCGCTGCTCCTTGGGCAAGTAGATGGATGCAATACACCGACGAAAGGCTTCCGCATTCTCGCCCTTGAGGGCGAGTTCATATCCAACAATAGCACCTGAAAGCCTGGAGACCGCGAGCAAAACACGAATGTGAACGCGTTTGATTTTTCCCCGAACACGAACGGCAATCGCAATCTTCGCATCGAATCCGTCGATGTCGACAATCTCAATGACACCTTGAGTCAGAAAGCTCGACTGTCCAGTCCGGGCATTGTTGTACTGGTCGGTCAGAACCTTCCCGTTTCGCAACTGCTTCAGGCCGAAATCTTTAATTAGGTACTCAACTGCGTGATACCTGAACGTTGTATAGCTTGGTATCAAGCGAGTGGGCCACTTGCGATAGCTGTCCAAGACCATGCAATCGTATGTCTGCTGAAGAGACTTACGTCCGCTCGCCCAATATTTCATCAGGGCTTGAACAAACTTTTGAATATCGCTCGGGCGGACTGGACGCTGACGCCACTCTGTGTCTCTTCCCGCGGCATTGTTCTGAGCGCGACGCCGCCTTTCCGCCTCCGAAATTGGACCGGGCTTTGTGTTGTAGCTTCCGGGGCGACGCTTACTTCTCCCTCCCATGCGGTCAGTAAGCTTTGCGAGTGCGGTCGGCACCCCGCCAAATTGGCAATATCGACTGAATAGAC
>NZ_JARESU010000129.1:0-23310 GCF_046027075.1 Paraburkholderia sp. RL18-085-BIA-A
TGGGGTTTCTGCGTTTACGGGCTTTGCATGATGAGCCAAACGAATCAGCAACGAATCGCGGAGAGAGGCGCGCATTTCACGTGAGCGCCCCTTTGGATCAGAGACCTATTCCGACGCAAGCGGTTTGCCCGCAGCGTCCTTCACCTTCTGTTTCCACTGCGTGCGGATCTCCGCCACGACCGAATCCGGCAGCGAGATGTAGTCCAGATCGTTCGCGGCCTGCGTGCCGTTCTTGAACGCCCAGTCGAAGAACTTCAGCGTTTCCGTGCCTTGCGCCGGCTTGTCCTGCGCCGTGTGCAGCAGCACGAAGGTTGCGCCGACGATCGGCCATGCATTCTTGCCCGGCTCGTTCGTCAGGATCTGGTAGAACGACTTCGACCAGTCCGCGCCCGCTGCCGCTGCCTTGAAGGTATCCGTCTTCGGCTCGACCACCGTGCCCGACGAGTTCTTCAATGCGACATACGTCATGCGGTTCTGCTTCGCATACGCCCATTCCACGTAGCCGATCGCGCCCGGCAGACGTTGCACGAACGCCGCGACGCCGTCGTTGCCCTTGCCGCCCGTGCCGGTCGGCCAGTTGACCGTCGAACCTTCACCAACCTTCGACTTCCAGTCCGCGTTGACCTTCGACAGGTAGTTCGTCCAGATGAAGCTGGTGCCCGAACCATCGGCGCGGCGCACCACGGCGATGTCGGTATCCGGCAGCTTGATCTTCGGGTTCAGCGCGACGATTGCCGGGTCATTCCACTTCTTGATCTTGCCCAGGTAGATGTCGCCGAGCACTTCGCCCGACAGCGTCAGTTCAGCCGGCTTCACGCCCGGCACGTTGACGACCGGCACCACGCCGCCGACCACCGTCGGGAACTGGAACAGGCCGTTCTTGGCGAGTTCGTCGTCTTTCATCGGAGCATCCGAGCCGGCGAAGTCGACGGTCTTCGCGATGATCTGCTTGATGCCACCCGATGAACCGATACCCTGATAATTCACCTTGCCGCCGCCGGACTTCTGATAGGCGTCGGCCCATTTCGTGTAGATCGGTGCCGCGAACGTGCTGCCCGCGCCGGTGATGTCGGCGGCTTGGGCGGCGGTCGCGCACAGCGCGCCAAGAATCAGTGCGAATTGGGTGAGCTTCATAGTCAGACTCCTACTGTATTTAATTGGCCTCGATGGGCAAATTAAGGCCGCTGTGTGACGTTCTTGTGACTGTCCGACTCTAACGACCGGTAGTCCGAACTTAAGGCTCCGATAAGCCGACGCGAGGAAAACTAGCGGGTTAACCTTCTTTTGATTGGCCGCGATTTGCTCAGGCATTTCATTCCAATCCGGTCTGTGCGGTTACGAAGCCCGGAGCCGCGTCGCGGTCGTCAGGATTCCATCTGCGGCAGGTAAATTGCTAAAGATGCCGATCCGGCACGGGAAGCAAACGCTGAATTGAGCTATGAAATCTGAACTGCTATTGCAAACCTACGGCGCCGATTCGTCCGGCATGGTCTGCGGCTTCGTCTTTTCCTCGACGCGCGCAGGGCGGCCCGTCGATGCGGAAGAGGTCGTCGAATGGCTTCGTGACCACGAAGCGAACGGCGAGTCGAAGCAGGCAGGCGAATTTCTCTGGCTTCATTTCAATCTAGCCCATAGCGCGAGCGAGCGCTGGATTAGATCGCAACTCGATCTGCCGGAAACGTTTTTCGACGCACTGCGGGAAGGCTCGCATTCGACGCGTATCGAGCATGCTGACGGCGCGCTACGCGCTGTCGTGAACGACGTGATGTTCAACCTCGAGTTCACCCCGTCGGAAATTGCGACCCTATGGATTTACGCGAATCAACGGATCATCGTCACTGCGCGTCTCAAGCCGCTGCGTTCTGTCGACAGGTTGCGCGCGTCGGTCCGCGAAGGGGAAATATTCAGGTCGCCCGCGGAATTGCTGGTTCACTTGATGCACGACCAGGCGGACTTGCTGGTGCAGATCGTCCGGCGAACCAGCGCTGACGTCGATCGCATCGAAGACCGGTTTCTTTCACAACGGCCGACGCAAAACCGCCTGGACCTGGGCGCCATGCGTCGGATGCTGACCCGGTTGCAACGCATGCTCGCGCCCGAGCCCGGCGCGATTTTCCGTTTGCTGGCACGGCCGCCGCGCTGGCTCCAGCAGGAAGATGTACAGGATCTGCGCGAATCGACGGAAGAGTTCTCGGTCGTCCTCTCCGATGTGGCCGGCTTGATCGAGCGGGTCAGGCTGCTACAAGAGGAAATCATTTCCCGCCTCGAAGAGCAGAATAACCGTACGCTATTCACGCTGACGCTGGTAACGGTTCTGGCCATGCCGATCAATATCGTCGCGGGCTTCTTTGGCATGAACGTCGGAGGCATCCCGCTCGCCGAAAATCGTCACGGGTTCTGGGTGATGGTCATGCTGGTGGCCGGCTTCACGGGGCTGGCCGGATGGTGGGCGTTTCGCCGGCGCAAGGAGCGGTAGTTAAGGCGAGGATCGCGCGAAACGCGCGATCCCAGTGCATCTGCATAGCGCGAGGCCGTTCGGCAACCCGCGCTTATCGCCACCGCTTCTCCACGACCCGAAGCAGTAGCCACCGCGTTATTCCAGCGCGCTAGCCGGTCCGAAGAACTCATAGCGGCCTTGCGACTCCGGCACGCCAATCGCCTTGAGATGCTTCTTCACGCCCTTCATGAACGCGACGGGCCCGAGGAAATAGACGTCGACATCACGCGATTCCGGTAGCCATTTAACGAGGTGTTTCTCGTCGAGATAGCCGGTTCCGTGCGCGTCGGCATCGCCGGCACGGCGTTGCTCGTAGCAATAGAAGCGCTTCAATTGCGGATAACGCGCGGCCAGTGCTTCGATCGCGTCGCGGAATGCATGCACCCCGCCGTGGCGAGCCGAATGAATGAAGTGCACCGGACGATCCGTAGTCAGTGCCGCTTGCAGCATGGCCAGGGTCGGCGTAATGCCCACGCCGCCGCTGATGAGCACCAGCGGCTTGTCGCTCTGTTCGAGCTTGAAGTCGCCGGCCGGCGCGAACAGGTCCACCGTATCGTTTTCGTTGATCTGCGTATGCAGATAGTTGGACACCTTGCCATTCTGCTCGCGCTTTACGCTGATACGGTATTCACGACCGTTCGCCATTGCCGAGAGCGAATAGTTACGGCGCACTTCTTCGCCGTCGATCATCAAACGCACACCGATGTACTGGCCGGGATGAAACGCCAGCAACTCGCCGTTGTCGTCGGGGCGCAGATAGAACGACGTGATTTCGTCGCTCTCACGCACCTTGCGCGCAACGCGGAACACACGCGAGCCGCGCCATCCACCCGGCGCCGTTTCGCGCTGCGCGTAGATCTGTTCTTCGAGCCCGATCAGTAGGTCGGAAAGTTGTTGATAGGCGGCGCCCCATGCCTCGATCACGGCATCGGTGGCGATTTCCGCGCCGAGCACTTCGCGGATCGAACGCAGCAGGCACTGTCCGACGATCGGATAGTGCTCCGGCAGGATGTTCAGCGAGACGTGCTTATTGATGATCTGCGAGACCAGACCACCCAGCTGTTCGAGTTGATCGATATGGCGCGCGTACATCAGCACACCGTTGGCCAACGCACGCGGCTGCGCGCCGCTGGCCTGATTCGCCTGATTGAACATCGGGCGCACTTCCGGGTGTTCGCTCAGAAGCAGGTTGTAAAAGTGCGTGGTCAACGCTTCGCCTCCGCTTTCGAGCAGAGGGACGGTGGCCTTGACGATGGCGCGGTGTTCGGCGGAAAGCATAATGAAGTTCCTGGTGGTGAGTGGTTATCGAGCTGACTTGCGCAAGACAACACTTGATACCCATGATTCGTGCCAGGTATAAAATGCAGCGAAATCAATGATCTGGATATGCAAATGGTCCATTCGACCCTAGTCGAAAAGACTACCTACGCAGTCGATCTGACTGCAGGCGCGGTGCTTGACGTCCTGACGCCGCTGATCCTCGACCTGTCGCGCGACCTGTCCGATCGCGAGCGCTATCGTCGCCTGCTTCGCAGTCTGCTCACGCTGTTTCCGGGCGATGCGGCCGCTTTGTTGCGCCTCGAAGGGGACACGCTGGTGCCGCTGGCAATCGACGGACTGAGCAGCGATACGCTGGGGCGGCGCTTCCGGGTCGGCGATCATCCGCGCTTCGAGCAGCTCCTGTCACGGCCCGAGCCGACCCGCTTCGCGGCCGATTCCGATTTGCCCGACCCCTATGACGGCCTCGTGCAAGGCATGGCCGGGCACCTCGAAGTCCACGATTGCCTTGGCTGTCCGCTGTTCATTCGCGGTCAGCCTTGGGGGCTGCTCACGCTCGATGCACTCGACCCCGCACGGTTCGACGCCCTCGACATGGCGTCGCTGCGGGCGTTCGTCGGCCTTGCCGCTGCGACCGTGAGCGTAGTCGAGCGCATCGATACGCTGGCGCGCAGCGGCGAAGAGGCGCGCCTGCGCGCCGAAGCCTACCGGCAGGCGAGCAGCCAGAGCCGGCGCGAGCTGATCGGCAGCAGCGACGCTCATCACCACATGATCAAGGAAATCGAGGCGGTCGCTGCGAGCGACCTGACCGTGCTGACCACCGGCGAGACCGGCGTCGGCAAGGAACTGGTGGCGAATGCGATCCATGCGCTGTCGCCACGCGCGAACAAGCCGCTGGTGAGCCTGAACTGCGCGGCGCTGCCGGACACGCTGGTCGAGAGCGAACTGTTCGGGCATGTGCGCGGCGCGTTCTCGGGCGCGTCGTCGGACCGGCGCGGCAAATTCGAACTGGCGGACGGCGGCACGATTTTCCTCGACGAAGTTGGGGAGTTGCCGCTCGCCGCGCAGGCAAAACTTTTGCGGGTTCTTCAGAACGGCCAGTTGCAACGAATTGGTTCGGATAACGAACATAAGGTCGACGTGCGCCTGATCGCCGCCACCAATCGTGACCTCGCCGAAGAGGTGCGAGCGGGACGGTTTCGCGCGGACTTCTATCATCGTCTCAGTGTCTACCCGCTGCGTGTGCCGCCATTGCGCGAGCGAGGCCGCGACGTGCTGCTGCTGGCAGGCTTCTTTCTCGAAGAGAATCGCTCGCGGCTTGGGCTGCTGAGTCTGCGTCTGGCGGCGGACGCGCAAGCCGCGTTGTTGCGCTACCCGTGGCCGGGCAACGTGCGCGAACTCGAACATCTGATTGGGCGCAGTGCGCTCAAGGCGCTGGCGGCCAATCGCGAGCATCGTCGCATCCTGACGTTGAGCGCCGCGGACTTTGCGTTGTCGGAGGTGCCGCACGAAGAAAGAAGCCAGCCGTTTGCACCGGCGCAGGAGAGCGGGTCGAAGGATTTTCGCAGTGCGGTAACGGAGTTCGAGCGAAGCATCGTCCTCGACGCGCTCGCACGCCACCAGCAGAACTGGGCGGCGGTCGCGCGCGAACTCGGTCTGGATCGCGCCAATCTGAATCGTCTCGCTAAACGGCTTGGCCTCAAGTAGCAGACTGCGATAACCGGCAACCGGCGTATCGTCCGCATCTGCTGCGAGTTCGGCTTTCGGTGGCGCATCGTGCGCGGCTTCGGGGCGACGGCGCGTGCGATCGGGCTCGTCGGTCATAGTCGGTCATATGATGGAAGAGGGCGAATAGCCGATGGCGAGCGAAATCTGGCAGCGGATCGAAGACGAAGCGTCGGCGCATCTGCGCGGCGAAGCCTGATGGGCGAAGCTAACCGCCGGGGCTATTCGTCAGCGCTAACAGCAAACGCCAACCGCAGCGCCGCACAGCGCGCCTTAACCAAAACCAAAGGCCTGATTCAAAAATGCAAACTTCGCGCCACGCAACGCGTCGTTCATAGTAGGGCCCTACCAAGCTCAACATGCGTATCCGGAGACTTCGCCTATGTCCGCCGCTTTAGAGAAACTCGACGACTGGCTCAACAAGGAGGCGGTGGCCGAAGACGACATCACCGCTTTTCCGCTGACAGCGCTGGCCGCCACGTTCGATCGCGAGGAAAGCGGCGATACGGTGCCGCCGCTGTGGCACTGGTTGTACTTTCTGCCAGTGGCGCCGATGGCCGAGGTTGGCGCCGACGGTCACCCGAAGCGCGGCGGTTTCCTGCCGCCGGTGCCGCTGCCGCGCCGCATGTGGGCGGGCGGCCGGCTGACCTTTCATGCGCCGCTCAAAGTGGGCGAGCGCGCCACGCGCACGTCGACCATCGCCAATATCGAGGACAAGACCGGCCGTTCGGGCCGTCTCGTGTTCGTCACGGTGCAGCATACGATCGAAGCGGACGGCGAACTGAAGCTCGAAGAAGAGCACGACATCGTCTATCGCGATGCGCCGCAGGAAGGCGCGCGGCCACAGCAGCCGCAACTCGCGCCGCAAGGCGAAACGTGGCGCCGCACCATCGACACCGACGCCGTGATGCTGTTCCGCTATTCGGCGCTGACCTTCAACAGCCATCGCATTCACTACGATTACCCGTACGTCACGCAGGTCGAAGGCTATCCCGGCCTGGTCGTGCACGGTCCGTTGATCGCGACGCTGCTGGTCGACCTGGTGCGCCGCGAGCAGCCCGGCGCCACGCTGCAAAGCTTTGCGTTCAGGGCGCTGCGTCCCACGTTCGCGGGCCAGCCGTTCACCGTGTGCGGACAGCCTTCCGCCGACGGCAAGTCCATCGAGCTGTGGGCCAAAGATCACGAAGGCTATCTGACCATGCGCGCGACGGCCGCGCTTGCTTGAGCGTCACCTGAACTCCACGAGATTCGATAATGCAAACCACGCAACAGGATTCTTTCCAGGACATTCGCGAAGCAGTGCGCGATCTGTGCCAGCAGTTTTCCGGCGACTACTTCCGCAAGATCGACGAAGCACGCGGTTATCCGGAAGAGTTTGTCGATGCGCTCACCAAGGCAGGTTGGCTGGCCGCGCTGATTCCGCAGGACTTCGGCGGCTCGGGACTCGGGCTCACTGAAGCGTCGGTCATCATGGAAGAGATCAATCGCGCAGGCGGTAATTCGGGCGCATGCCATGGCCAGATGTATAACATGGGTACGCTGCTGCGCCACGGCTCTGAAGAACAGAAGCGCAAGTATCTGCCGAAGATCGCGAGCGGCGATTTGCGGTTGCAGTCGATGGGCGTGACCGAACCGACCACCGGCACGGACACCACGAAGATCAAGACCACCGCCGAACGGCGCGGCGACCGTTATGTAATCAACGGCCAGAAGGTGTGGATCTCGCGCGTGCAGCACTCGGACCTGATGATCCTGCTCGCGCGCACCACGCCGCTATCCGATGTGAAGAAGAAGTCCGAAGGCATGTCGATCTTTATCGTCGACTTGCGTGAAGCAATCGGTCACGGCCTGACCGTGCAGCCGATCCTGAACATGGTCAATCACGAGACCAACGAACTGTTCTTCGACAACCTCGAAATCCCCGCCGAGAATCTGATCGGCGAGGAAGGGCAGGGTTTCAAATACATCCTCGACGGTTTGAACGCGGAGCGCACGCTGATCGCGGCGGAGTGTATCGGCGACGGATACTGGTTCGTCGACAAGGTCACCGAGTACGCGAAAGAGCGCGTCGTGTTCGGCCGTCCGATCGGCCAGAACCAGGGCGTGCAATTTCCGATCGCGCGTTCGTTCATCAACGTGGAAGCGGCCAGCCTGATGAGATTCGAAGCGGCGCGCCGTTTCGATGCGCATCAACCGTGCGGCGCGCAGGCGAACATGGCGAAGCTGCTGGCGGCGGACGCATCGTGGGAAGCCGCCAACGCCTGTCTGCAATTCCACGGCGGCTTCGGCTTTGCATGCGAATACGATGTGGAGCGCAAGTTCCGCGAAACGCGTCTGTACCAGGTCGCGCCGATTTCGACCAATCTGATTCTCTCGTACGTGGCCGAGCATATTCTCGGGCTGCCGCGTTCGTTCTGACCTTCAGGCTGACATACACATGAGACCACTCGACGGAATCAAGGTCATCACGCTCGAACATGCGATTGCTGCGCCGTTCTGCACGCGTCAGCTCGCCGATCTCGGCGCGCGGGTCATCAAGATCGAACGCCCTGGCGTCGGCGATTTCGCGCGCGGTTACGACGAACGCGTGCATGGACTGTCGTCGCATTTCGTCTGGACCAATCGTTCGAAGGAAAGTCTCGCGCTCGATCTGAAGCAGCCCGCGGCGGCGGAGATTCTCGACGCACTGGTCGCGGACGCCGACGTGCTGGTGCAGAATCTCGCCCCTGGCGCGGCGGAGCGGCTCGGTCTCGGCTACGAGGCATTGAGCAAGAAGTACCCGAAGCTGATCGTTTGCGATATTTCCGGCTACGGCGCCGACGGTCCCTATCGCGACAAGAAAGCCTACGACCTGCTGATCCAGAGCGAATCCGGCTTCCTGTCCATCACCGGTTCGCCGGGCGCGCCCGCCAAGGCCGGCTGCTCGATCGCGGATATCGCGGCCGGTATGTACGCGTATTCGAACATTCTGAGCGCGCTGCTGATGCGTGGGCGGACCGGGCGCGGCTGTCGCATCGACGTGTCGATGCTCGAGAGCATGGTCGAGTGGATGGGTTATCCGCTCTACTACGCGATAGACGGTCAGTCGCCGCCCGCGCTGTCGGGCGCGGCGCACGCCACGATCTATCCGTACGGGCCGTTCCCCGCTGGCGACGGCAAGACTGTGATGCTCGGTCTGCAAAACGAACGCGAATGGAAGCTCTTCTGCGAGCGCGTGCTCGAACAGCCGGAACTCGCCATCGACGAGCGCTTCGCTTCGAACTCGAACCGCACGTCTGCGCGTGAAGCGTTGCGTGAAGTGATCGTCGCGACCTTTGCGAAGCTGAGTGCCGCGCAGGTCATCGGGCGGCTTGATCGAGCGGGCATCGCCAACGCGCAAATGAACACGCTCGACGACGTGTGGGCGCACCCGCAACTGAAAGCGCGCGAGCGGTGGCAGGAAGTCGGCACGGCGGCGGGCGCGGTGCCCGCGCTGCTGCCACCGGGTCTGCCCACCGGCTTCGCGCCGCGCATGGACCCCGTGCCCGCGCTCGGTGAACACACCGAAGCGATCCTGCGCGAACTCGGCTACGACAGCGCGCGCATCGACACGCTGCGTGCGGCCGGCACGATCTGAACCGTCTTTCCGTGCCGGCGTGTGAACCACGCATGCCGGCAATCCGAACGAACCCGACGCGATTTCCTCATGAACGATCATCCCAGTCTCACGCTCGCCACCTTCGCCGCGCAACTCGACTTCGACAGCATCCCGCAAGCGGTGGTCGAGCGCACTGTGAACCTGTACGTCGATTGGCTCGGCTCGGCATTGGCCGGCAAGGGCGGGCGACCGGTCGAAACGATCGCGCGCTTCGCGCGCCAGGCTGGTGGCGCGGCGCAGCACGGCCCGTGCGAAGTGTTGATCGACCGTAGCCGCACCACACCGTATTTCGCGGCGATGGTCAACGGCGCGGCGTCGCACTTCGCCGAACAGGACGACGTGCACAACGGCTCCGTGTTTCATCCAGCGACCGTGGTGTTTCCAGTTGCGCTCGCATTGGCCCAGGCCAACAGGGCGTCGGGGCGCGACTTCATTGCGGCGGCGGTCGCGGGTTACGAAGTCGGCATTCGTATCGGCGAATTTCTCGGGCGCTCTCACTACAAGGTGTTTCACACCACCGGCACGGTAGGCACGGTCGCGGCGGCGGCCACCGCCGGAAAGCTGCTCGGTTTGTCGCCCATGCAGATGCTCGACGCATTCGGCTCGGCGGGCACGCAGGCGAGCGGTCTGTGGGAGTTTCTGCGCGACGCCGCCGACTCGAAGCAATTGCACACGGCGATGGCCGCCGCGAACGGACTGATGGCCGCGCAACTCGCCGCCGAGGGCTTCAAGGGCGCGACGCACATTCTCGAAGGCGCGCAAGGCATGGCGGCGGGCATGTCGAGCGACGCCGATCCGGCGCGCCTCGTCGACCGGCTGGGCAGCCGTTGGGCGACGGCGGAGACGTCGTTCAAGTATCACGCGGCGTGCCGGCATACGCATCCCGCGGCCGACGCGTTGCTTGCCGTGGTGCAGGAGCATCGTCTCGCACCGCGCGATATGGCGAAAGTCGTCGCGCACGTTCATCAAGGCGCGCTCGACGTGCTCGGCGCGGTCGTCACGCCGCGCACCGTGCACCAGGCGAAGTTCAACATGGGCACGGTGCTCGGGCTCGTCGCGCATCACGGCTGTGCGGGCGTGACCGAATTCGAGCAGGGATTCGACGCGGATGCGATCGCCGCTTTCCGCGACAACGTGACGATGGCCTACGACGCTGAGGTCGATGCCGCGTATCCCGCGCGCTGGATCGGCAAGGTGACGGTGACGACCACCGACGGCCGCGTCTTCCACGGCCGCGTCGACGAACCGAAGGGTGACCCTGGCAATACGCTTTCGCGCGATGAGATCGCGACCAAACTGCATCGGCTGGCGGCGTTTTCTGGCGCGGCCACCGAAGGCGAGGCCGCGCGTTTGCTCGGCAATGCATGGCATATCGCGGAGCAAGCGCAAATCGGCTCCGTATTCGAGGCAAGCTCGCACGCGGCGGTCCCCGCATGAGCACCGCGCTGCCTCGCTCGTACCTGTTCGTGCCGGGCAACCGGCCCGAGCGCTTCGAGAAAGCGCACGCAGCCGGCGCGGACGCGGTGATTCTCGATCTCGAAGACGCCGTGCAGCCTGACGAAAAACCCGTAGCGCGCGCGGCTGTGCTGGCCGCTGTATCCGGGCACGCATCACGGCCGGCATGGGTACGCGTCAACGGCTCGGATACGCCATGGTTTGCCGACGACATTGCCGCATTGTCCGCGCAACCCGGTGTCGCTGGAATCGTATTGCCGAAGGCCGAGACGCGCGAGCAGATCGATGCCGTGCTGGCACAGGCGCATCCTGGGTTGAGCGTGTTGCCGATCGTCGAGAGCGCGCGCGGTTTTGCGAATCTCGCGGTGTTGTGCGCGGCGCCCCGAGTGCAGCGCATCGTGTTCGGCACGCTGGATTTTCAAATCGATCTCGGCATTGACGGCGATGGCGAGGAACTGCATCTGTTCCGCTCGCAGATCGTACTGGCGTCGCGACTCGCGGGGATCGGCGCGCCGGTGGATGGCGTGTCGACCACCATCACCGATACCGACGCAATCGAAGCCGACGCGCGGCGCGGCCGGCGCTTCGGCTTCGGCGGCAAGCTGTGCATTCATCCGAAGCAGATCGATGCGGTGCATCGCGCGTATGCATGGAGCGACGCCGAGCGGGAGTGGGCGCGGCGAGTGCTGTCGGCGGTGGAAGCCAGCAACGGTGCGGCGGTGGCGGTGGACGGCAAGATGGTCGATATGCCGGTGATTCTGAAGGCCCGCAGGATCGTGACGGGCTGATATGTCTCGTCCACGCGGCGCGTGATTTCATTGACGAAGCGACGCAGCGCAAAACGGCGCGATGCATTTTCATGCATTGCGCCGTTTTTCTTGTGCCGCCCGCACACGTGGTGATGCCGCTGTTAACCGCAACGAAACATCGGCTTCCAATAATGCCAATTCCATCGCCAGACCGGCTGTCGCACTCTTATCGACATACGGCATGACATGACATAGCTCGACATGACATGACAGGGCTCGGCGACAACGAGCCGTGTCATCCGGAAGCTTGCATCAGAGCCGCGCATTCGAGTAAGCGGCCATGCTGAACTGCTTTGCGTAAGCGGCCCTACCGCGCGCACCTTATCAGGAGACAACGTTGGCAACATTAACCGTCAATTCCGGCGCGCGGCTCGACCGCTTGCCCACTACCCGCTTCCACTGGAATATTCTCGGTCTGATCGGCGCGGGCGCTTTCCTCGACGCGTTCGATATCTATCTGGCCAACGGCGCGCTCGCGGCGATGGTCAAGAGCGGTTTCACCGATTTGCGGCTCGGCTCGTTTTTCATCTCCGCGACGTTCATGGGCATGATGATCGGCGCGGGCCTGTCCGGCTATCTCGGCGACCGTTTCGGCAGGCGTTATTCGTATCAGGCGAACCTGGCGATTTTCGGTATCGCGTCGATCGCCGCGTGCTTTGCGCCCGACATCTACTGGCTGATCCTGCTGCGCTTCATCATGGGGGTCGGCCTGGGCGCGGAACTGGTGGTGGCGGCCGGCACCTTGTGCGAGTTCGTGCCGCCGGCCACGCGCGGACGCTGGACCGCGCTGCTCGCATTGATCATTAATTCCGGTTTGCTCGGCGCGACGGCGATCGGCTACTGGGTCATTCCGCATCTCGGCTGGCGCTACATGTTCGCGATTGCGGGTATTGGTGCGCTGGTGGTGTGGTTCCTGCGGCATCGGATGCCGGAGTCGCCGCGCTGGCTCGAAACGGTTGGACGGCTCGAAGAGGCGGAGGCCACGGTGTCGGCGATCGAGCGGCAAGTCGCGGCGCGCGTCGGCAAGCTGCCGCCGGTCGCGCGGGTGGTCAGTCACGAGGTGCCGGCTGCGCCATTCTCGGCGTTGTTCGCTCGCGGCATGATCGGCCGCACGCTGGTGGCGGCGTTGACCTGCATGGCGATCAATATGTCGCTGTATGGGTTTGTCGCGTGGCTGCCGACGTTCTTCGTCAAGGAAGGGCTGACGATCGTGCAGTCGCTAGGATTCGTATTGCTGATGTCGTTCGGTGCGCCGGCCGGCGCGGTGGTCGGCTACCTGGTGGCCGACCGGTTGGGGCGTCGCAATGGGATCGTGCTGTTTTCGCTCGTGACGATTCTGCTCGGCTTCGTGTACGTGCAGATGCGTGCGCCGACGGCGATTTCGGTGGTGGGATTCGCGTTGGTGACGGCGATCTATACGGTCTGCACGCTGGGGTTGTTCGGCTATATCCCGGAGCTGTTTCCGACCGCGTATCGGCTGCGCGGAACAGGTGTGGCCGGCACTTGCGGACGCGCGGCTTCGATGTCCACGCCTTATGTCGCGCTGTTGCTGTATACGCAATTCGGCGTGACGGGTGTGCTCGCGATGGTTGGCGGCGTGCTCCTGTTGCTGAGCGTCGCTATTCTGGCGCTGCGGATCGAGACAAGTCAGCAGACGCTGGAGGATATCTCGCCGGATGCCGATCTGGCGCCGCATGGCGCCGAGCTAGTGGAGAAGTCGGCGTAAGTGAAGGGGGGCGTGAGCACGGCCCGTTGATTCGGGCCGTCGATTGCAAGCGGGTTGCGTGGCAATGAACTCGTCGCGCCGGTTGTCTGCGTCAGGCGATTTCGCCGGCGAGTTCCGGCACGGGCGTGAACTGATCGCCGACCAGACCGTAATCGGCGACGCTGAAAATGGGCGCTTCCGGGTCTTTGTTGATCGCGACGATCACTTTGCTGTCCTGCATCCCGGCCAGATGCTGGATCGCACCCGAGATGCCGACGGCCACGTGCAGCCGCGGCTACTCCTTGTCGACCAGCGCCTTCAGCAGCTTCGCGCCCCCGAGCGGCTGCAACTCTTCGTTCGACTCGATCAACAGAGCACGATCAGCATCGATCGCCGGCGCCGTGCGCCGCATTTCCTGCGCTTGCGTGACATCTGCCGACACGGCGATCACTTCGGGCGCCACTCCGGCTCCTTCAGACGCACCGCCTCTTCACCCGCGATTTCATCGAACGGATTCATCGACATCTTCACATTTGCAATGTCGACATCCGTGCCGTCTGCTTTCGCCCGGACCTTTACGTTGCAATCGTCCACTTTCTTGACTAGCACCAGAATCTTCACCACGCTCTGCCCAGAATAAAACGCTCGCATCGACACAGCAAGCGCGGACCGCCTCACTCTGACAGAAAGCGCCGGGACGGGGAATTCGGTTTTTTCGAACGAGTGCTTCGCGCCCGGTTAAGATTGGCATTTGTCTTGCAGGCGCCGATCGGCATTTCAATTGGCGCGTCATCTCTGGCTTTCATCATGCATTTCGATTTCGTGGATTTGCGTTTGCTCCTCCATATCGCCGATACGCAGAATCTCGCGCGCGCCGCGGAACGCTCGCATCTGTCGGCGCCGGCCGCCAGCAACCGGGTCAAGAATCTCGAGGAGCAACTGGGTTTCAAACTGCTGTATCGCACCAGCCAGGGCGTGACGCTGACGCCCGCGGGCGAAGCGTTCGTGCATCATGCGCGTCTCGTGCTCGAGCGCGTCGAGCATCTGGCGGGCGACATGCAGGAGTATGGCGAAGGCATCAAGGGTCACGTGCGCATCTGGGCCAACACCACTGCGATCAGCGAGTTCATGCCGGCCGTGCTGAGCCATTTTCTGCGCGATCACCCCGACGTCAACATCGATCTGCGTGAAGTACTGAGCGGCGAAATCGTCAAAGGCGTGGCGGATAGTGCGACGGATATCGGCATCGTCGCGGGCAACGTGCATGCGGAACATCTGGAAATGCTGCCGTATCGGGACGATCGTTTGATGCTGGTGACATCGTGCGATCATCCGCTCGCCAAACAGTCGTCGGTCGATTTCGCGCAAGTGCTCGACGCGAACTTCGTGAGCCTGCCCACGTCCAGCGCGATTCACGCGTTCATCATGAGCGCCGCCGATGCGCTCGGCGCGCGTCTGAAGCTGCGCATCCAGGTGGGCAACTTCGAAGCTGCGTGCCGGATGATCGAAGCGGGCGTGGGCATCGGCATCGTGCCGGAGTCGGTCGCACTGCGGCACAGGAAGACGATGCAGATCGCTATCGTCGGCTTGAACGACCCGTGGGCCGAACGCAAGCTCAAGATATGCGTGCGCAGTCTGAAGGACTTGCCGCCGTTCGCGCGGGTGCTGGTCGACCGGTTGATGGCGGGGGTTTGAACGCGGCGCGAGAGTAAGTTCGGGCGAACGGAACGGGATGCGCGGAGCGGTTTGCCCCGGCGCCGGCGCGGTCGCCCAGCCACCGTGCGCGACCCGGACTGGCCGTTCAAGTTTCCTTATGGAAACATCGGGTAGTTCATCAACCGGCATTTACATCCGTTCAACCCCTGCTTGCGGCCACAAAAACCCGCGTGTATAGTTTCCTAACTTACTCTTGTTTCGCATCGGAAATTAAAGGGGTTTTCATGGACGCTTCCACTATCCTCGCCGATCTCGGCATCGCCCACGCGGCGCAAGCCGGCGATCTCGCGGTTCATTCGCCCATCACCGGCGAACTCATCGGCCGCGTGGCCGTCAATACGGTGGCGGAAGTCGACACGGCCCTCGCCCAGGCGAAACAGGCGTACACCGCGTGGCGCAACGTGCCCGCGCCGCGCCGCGGCGAACTGGTGCGGCTGCTCGGCAATCGTCTGCGTGACAGGAAGCAGGCGCTCGGCAGCCTTATCACGCTGGAAACCGGCAAGATCCTGCAGGAAGGCATGGGCGAAGTGCAGGAAATGATCGACATCTGCGATTTCGCGGTCGGCCTGTCGCGCCAGCTGTACGGCCTGACCATCGCGTCGGAGCGTCCGGGTCACCGCATGGCGGAGACGTGGCACCCGATGGGCACCTGTGTCGTGATCTCGGCGTTCAACTTTCCGGCGGCCGTGTGGTCGTGGAACGCGGCGCTTGCTCTGGTGTGCGGCAACGCCGTGATCTGGAAGCCGTCGGAAAAGACGCCGCTGACCGCGCTCGCCGTCAATCAGATTCTCAACGACGCACTGCAGGAATTCGGCGATGCGCCGGCCGGCCTGACCGCGTTGATCAACGGTGGACGCGACGTGGGCGCGAAGCTGGTGGCCGATCCGCGCGCGTCGATCGTCAGCGCGACGGGCAGCACGGAAATGGGCCGCACGGTCGGCGTCGAAGTGGCGAAGCGCTTCGGACGCTCGCTGCTCGAACTCGGCGGCAACAATGCGGGCATCGTCACGCAAACCGCCGACCATGAACTCGCGATGCGCGGCATCCTGTTCTCGGCCGTGGGCACGGCGGGGCAGCGTTGCACGTCGCTGCGGCGTCTGTTCGTGCACGAGAGCGTGTACGACAAAACCATCGAACGTCTTAAGCAGCTGTACAGCAAGGTGCCGATCGGCAACCCGCTCGAAAAGGGCACGCTGATGGGGCCGCTGATCGACAAGCCATCGTATGCACGCATGCAGGAAGCGTTGCAGCAGGCGACGGCCGAAGGCGGCAAGGTGTTCGGCGGCGAGCGCGTCGACGTGAAGGGTTATGAAAACGGTTACTACGTGCGCCCGGCAATCGTCGAAATGCCGTCGCAAACGTCCGTCGTGCTGAAGGAAACTTTCGCGCCGATTCTCTACGTGTTGCGCTATACGGATTTCGCCGACGCGGTCGAAGCGAACAACGCGGCGGTTCACGGTCTGTCGTCGTGCGTGTTCACCACCGATTTGCGTGAAGCGGAACGCTTCCTGTCCGACTCGGGCAGCGACTGCGGGATTGCCAACGTCAACATTGGACCGAGCGGCGCGGAAATCGGCGGCGCGTTCGGCGGCGAGAAGGAAACCGGCGGCGGCCGCGAGTCGGGGTCGGATGCGTGGAAGGCCTACATGCGCCGCGCCACCAACACGGTCAATTACTCGTCGGCGTTGCCGCTCGCGCAGGGCATCGACTTCAATATCGGTTAAGCGCGCCGGCGCGCTCCGTGCAGTGACCGCGCATTCGTGCGGGGCCACTGCTTTTGCCGTCGCGGTCTCGCAGCGGCTTCCGGTTCAACAGTCCGTTTGCGCCGCCCGGCATTTCAGAGCGGCCACGTTACTCGTGGAGTAAGACGTGAGTTCCGAAGTCGTGGTCGTCGGCGGTGGGGTGATCGGCAGCTCAATTGCGTATTTCTTGCGGCTGTCCGATCCAACAGTCAGCGTCACGGTGATCGAACGCGATCCGACCTATGCGCGTTCGTCATCGGCATTGTCGGCGGCGTCGATCCGTCAACAATTCTCCACGCCGTTGTCGATTCAGATGTCGCTGTTCGGCATCGAGTTTTTGCGCTCGATCGGCGAGCGGCTCGAAGTCGGCGGCACGCGTCCGTCGATCGATCTGCACGAAGGCGGCTATCTGTTTCTCGCGACGCCCGCCGGCGAGTCCACGCTGCGCGAGAATCACGCATTGCAGAAAAGTCTCGGCGCCGATATCAGCCTGCTCGATACGAGCGCACTGCAAGCGCGCTTTCCTTGGCTCAATACCCACGACCTCGTCGCCGGCGCATTTGGCGAAAGCGGTGAGGGGTGGTTCGATGGTTACGGTCTGGTGCAGGCACTGCGCAAGAAAGCCCTGGCGCTCGGCGCGCGCTATGTAGCCGCCGATGTCACCGCGCTACAACGCGACGGCAAACGCGTCACGCAAGTGCAGACTGCTGACGGCGAGACCTATGCTTGCGACGCGGTCGTGAACGCGGCCGGCGCGTGGTCACGTAGGGTCGCGCAGATGGTCGGCATCGACCTGCCGGTCTACGCGCGGCGGCGCAGCATTTTCAACGTCACGTCGCCAGCGCGGCTCGAACGGTGTCCGCTGCTGATCGATCCGAGTGGTGTGTACTTTCGCCCCGAGGGCAACTCGTTTCTTTGCGGCACCTCGCCGGCGGCGGATCACGACCCCGACGATCTGCCGCTCGATGAAGTCGACCACGCGCTCTTCGACGACGTGATCTGGCCGACGCTCGCGCATCGCGTGCCGCAATTCGAAGCGTTGCGTGTGCAGAATTGCTGGTCCGGCTACTACGAATACAACGTGCTCGATCAGAACGCGATCATCGGTTATCACCCTGACGTGGATAACTGCATTTTCGCCAATGGCTTCAGCGGGCACGGTTTGCAACAGGGGCCGGCAACGGGACGCGGCATCAGCGAACTGATTCTGCATGGCCGCTACACGACGCTCGATCTCGGCTCGCTGAGCTTCGCGCGCGTGCTCGAAAACCGGCCGATCGTCGAGAAGAACGTGGTGTAGCCGTGCGTCGGGTGATGCGGAAAACGCAATACGTAGTGCGTAGATATCGTTTGCCGCTCACCCGGACGATGATCACAATCGACGCCGGTCTTCCCTCGACAGATATATCGGCAGATAAGCGATAGATAAGCGGCCCGTCACCATGTTCGCATTCAATCCCGCATTCGAAGCACCGGCCGGCTCGCCGATTCGCGAGCTGTTCAAGTATCTGACGCAACCCGGCATGATCTCGTTTGCCGGCGGCTATCCGGCCAGCGATCTGTTCGATCGCGAAGGGCTGGACGCCGCCGCGGCGCGCGCGTCGGAACAACCGACGCTGTGTCTGCAATACGGTCCGACCGACGGTCTTGCGATCCTCAAGCAACAGCTTGCGAATCTGATGACGCGGCGCGGCACGCCATGCGCACCGCACGACTTGCTCGTGACGACCGGTTCACAGCAGGGCTTCGATTTGCTGCTGCGCGTGATGGTCGCTCCGGGCGATGTGGTACTGGTCGAACAGCCCGCGTATCCTGCGACCTTGCAGGCGCTGAAGTTGCAGCAGGCCGACGTGGTGACGGTGCCCGTCGATCAGCATGGGCTCGACGTCGCCGTGATCGCCGCGCTGCTCGAAGCCGGCACGCTGCGCGCCGCGCCGAAGCTGCTGTACACGGTGCCGACTTTCGCCAATCCGACCGGTGCGACCTTGTCGCTCGAGCGCCGCATGGCGTTGCTGGAACTGGCGGCGCGTTATCGCTTTCTGATCGTCGAGGACGACCCTTATGGCGATCTGCGCTTTGACGGCGCGGCGTTGCCTTCGCTGCTTACGCTGAGCGATCAGGTGCCGGGGTCGCGCGACTGGGTGGTCCACTTTTCGAGTCTGTCGAAGATCGTCGCGCCGGGGCTGCGCGTCGGCTGGATGGTTGCGCATGCGGAGATTGTGCGCCGCTGCGTGGTCGCCAAGCAGACTGTCGATCTGTGCAGTTCGTCGTGGACCCAGGCGATTGCCGCGGAGTACCTCGCGAGCGGCGCGCTGGAGCGTCATCTGCCGCGTATCGTCGACGCGTATGCCGTGAAATGCCGCACGCTGTGCGATGCGCTCGACGCGCATTTGACGCAACACCTTGCGTTTCATCGTCCGGCTGGCGGTATGTTTGTGTGGGCGCGATTGAAAGCGGGGCAGAATGCGGCGGATTATCTGCGCATTTGTATCGAACACAATGTGATGTTTGTGCCGGGCGTTGCATTCTATAAGGACGATATCGATGCGGCGGCATTGCGGCTGTCGTTTGCTGCGCCTGGTGTGGCGGATATTGAAACCGGTGTGCTGAGGATGAAGCTTGCGCTGGAACGGTTCTTTGAGGCGGAATAGAGCGGAGTTCGCACTGGTGATTTCAGGTAAGGCCACGCGGGGATGTTCGCCAGGGTGGCCGGCTTCTGGCTCCGCTGCGTCGAAGTTTGTAGCGGGGTGGCTTGTTGTTTCAAGACTCACGCCACTGGCGAATTCGGCGATCGCGTTGCGACCGGATGACCTACGTTGCTCCTCAGGCGACGTATTCATAAAAAGTCTTCGCCGCATCAAGAGGTTGCCGCGCGATCGCTGGGATTATCCACAGGCTTTCGCACAGATTCTGTGGACAACCGCCCGCTAAGCGGGCCCCTTTAGTCCAGCGGTCTGGGCGCGGTTTGTGCACGGCTAACGCGAGCACTTTGAGACAGTCTCATAACCCTGATAGGTTAGAGTCCCATTCCTTGCTCCTTCTTCACCATGGCGCGCGTTGCCGACCAGTACGGCGGCCGGTTGTAATACTCATGCACGGACGTACCCCATTGCATATCCGCCATCGATGGCCAGTTGTCCTTGTCGAAGCCGGGCGCGTTTTTGATCCGCTCGACGGATGCGTCGAGTACGAAGCATCTATCGTCCGTATCGAGCGTCAGAGCGCTCCACGGAATCGCGTGCAGCGTGTCGCCCACGCCGAGAAAGGCGCCGCTGGATAACACTGCATAAGCGATCCGGCCGCTGCGCACGTCGAGCATGATGTCGGAAATCTTGCCGAGGTGTTCGCCGTCGGATGACATCACCTTGTTGCCGTCGAGCGTGGAGGCGGCCATCACCTCTGGGCCGGGGCCGTCGCCCACACCCATTCCAACGATGTCCGCATGTTGCTTGCCAGTGGCTGCCGGGTCTTGGGGATCGAGCGTAGTCATGACGTGCTCCTCGTATAAAGCTAAACGGCGAGTGCGCAACTACTATGCCCAGTCGGGGGTACGGCCACGCGGGTGCTGCGCGCCGCGCGACTGCTTTCGCGCAGCCGTCATGCGGCGCGGCGAAACGTCGGCTTGCGCTTACCACGCCTTACGGATGCTCAGGTTCTGGCTGCGCGGCGCCGATAGGTCTTGTAACCGGCGATGCGCCGCACCGCCGTGTGCGGCGCCTATCGGCTTAATCGCGCAGCGCATGTGTTGAGCGAAACGAAAGAGGTATCCATGCAGATTGACCGCGCGTGGTCGCAAATGCCGTCGTTGGCGGATCGCGCGATGACGAACAGCCAGTCCGCGGCGAACGAAGCCAGCGCTGTGCAGCCTATGTTGCCCGCCACGACATCTGCACAGGACGACGCGGTCCATATCTCCGCCGTCGGTGCAGCGGCGGAGGCTCAGGATGGAGATGCGACTCAGAAAGATGGGCACAGCGCTTCAAGGGCGGCGGAGAGCGCGACGGAATCTGGCGCCTCGGCGGTGCGGTCGTTTGCATATGGCACGCTTGGTCTCGAACGGCCGGATCAGCCTCAGGACGAGGGCGATGCCTTCTACACGGCAGGGCGTTGGCTGGCAGCGGGAATCACCGTGGGCGGGATCGTGTCGCTGCTGGTTTGAGGAGGGTGTGGCGGGGGAATTGCGCTTGCCGTGCATGGTGCACGGCAAGCGCTGTCGCTAACTTTTAGCGGTCGAGGAACGACTTCAGTCGATCGGCGCGGCTCGGATGCATCAGCTTACGCATCGCCTTGCTTTCGATCTGACGAATCCGCTCACGCGTGACGTCGAACTGCTTGCCGACTTCTTCAAGCGTATGGTCCGACTTTGTGTTGATGCCATAGCGCATGCGCAGCACCTTCGCTTCGCGCGGGGACAGCGAGTCGAGCGCGTCGTCAATGGCGGCGCGCAAGTCGGCTTGCATCGCGGCATCGGCCGGCGACGAAGCGGCCGAATCTTCGATCATGTCGCCGAGTGTGGCGTCGCCATCGTCGCCGACTGGCGTTTCCATCGACACCGGCTGCTTGGCGATCTTCAGAATGCCGCGCACCTTCTCTTCCGAAAGCTCCATGCGCTCGGCGAGTACCGACGGATGCGCTTCCTGGCCGGTCTGCTGCAGGATCTCGCGCGAAATGCGGTTGAGCTTGTTGATGGTTTCGATCATGTGCACCGGCACGCGAATCGTGCGGGCCTGATCGGCGAGCGAACGCGTGACGGCCTGGCGTACCCACCACGTTGCATAAGTCGAAAACTTCCAGCCGCGACGGTATTCGAACTTGTCCACGGCTTTCATCAAGCCGATATTGCCTTCCTGGATCAGGTCGAGGAACAGCATGCCGCGGTTCACGTACTTCTTCGCGATCGAGATCACGAGACGCAGATTCGCCTCGATCATCTCGCTCTTGGCCTTGCGCATCTTCGATTCGGCCGCGACCATCTTGCGGTTGACCTCTTTCAGATGCTTCAGCGGCAGCGAAACCGTCGCTTCGATTTCGATCAGCTTCTGCTGTTCGGACTGAATCGCCGGCAGATGACGCTCCAACGCCGCACCGTAAGTGGTGTTGCCGCGCGCGGCGCGTTCCGTCCAGCCGAGGTCGGCTTCGTGGCCGGCAAACGACTCGATGAACTTCTCGCGCGGCATGCCACTCTTCGTAACGACGATTTGCAGAATGTTGCGCTCTATTGCACGCACTTGCGCGACCTGATGCTGGACGTCGCCGCACAGGCGGTCGATCGTGCGCGCGGTGAAGCGGATCTTCGCGAGGTGCTGCTGGATCTCTTCACGTGCACGCAGATATGCTTTCGACGTGACGTCGCCGCGCGTGTGCGATGCGTTCATCTGGTCGGACAGCATGCCGACCTGCGCGAAGATTTCGAGGCAGTCGCTCGTGAGCTGCTTCAGGCGCGCTTCGTCCGCTGCCGACGAATCGGCCGGGCCGACGTCGTCGTCGCTATCGCTGTCGTCGTCGTCTTCGGAGTCCGTGTCGACTTCGGCTACCGCGTCGGTGCTCGCCTCTTCTTCCCCCGCGACCGTCTCTTCATTCAGACCGTCGACCAGTTCGTCGATGCGCAGCTCGCCGTCGGCGACCTGCTGGGCGCTCGCCAGAATCGCGGAGATCGCGAGCGGGCAAGCGGCAATGGCCTGCACCATTTCGTGAAGGCCGTCTTCGATTCGCTTTGCAATCGCAATTTCGCCCGCGCGCGTCAGCAGTTCGGTCGCGCCCATTTCGCGCATGTACATGCGCACCGGGTCGGTCGTGCGGCCGAATTCGGAGTCGACGGTCGACAATGCGACTTCGGTTTCCTCGTCCGCCTGATCGTCCGACACCACCGCGGGGGCGTTCGAGTTAAGCAGCAGCGTTTCCGCGTCGGGGGCCTGTTCGTAGACCTGCACGCCCATGTCGCTGAACGCGCTGACAATGCTGTCGATCGCCGCCGTCTGCGCGAAGTTGTCGGGCAGGTGGTCGTTGATCTGCGCGTGGGTCAGGTAGCCTTGCTCCTTACCCAGCTGGATCAGCGCGCGCATCTGGCGCTGGCGTTCTTCGGCTTGTTGCGGCGGCAGTTCGGCCGCAACGGGGATCGCTTTGCCGGCGCCCTTGCCCTTGGCTGCTCGGCCGGAGGGGGCTTTGCCGCTGTAGCCGGCGGTTTCGTGTTGCGAATCTTCGCGATCGAAAGGGTTCACGTATTCTCCTCTAGAGGCTTCGCTATGAGACGCAAGACGCTACCGTCAGGCGTTTCGAGCATGGCTCAACATCACCTGAGTGACTCAACGCGGTTGTTTGGCTGTGCTCTTGGGGAGCAAAAAAGATGAGCCCGCTCGAAGCGGGCCGATAGAAATTTGCGAAATTCGCGCGGCTCGCATTATATACGAGCTTGCGCCTTCGCGCTCATGGGGGCACACCAAATAAATCGTGCGTGTTTGTCGCGGTTCCGTTCGCTGCCCGCCGGGCGAGCTCGGCGGCGTGTCAGGGCGGCGCATCGACGTGCGGTTTGGCTGGCTGCACGGTCCTCACTATACAGAGGAACTCCTTCGTCCTCACGCGACGGGATCAGTTCCTTCGTTCTCACGCACGCTCTATATAGGGCGCGCATGTTCCGCGGTTGCTTCACGCTGGCCCCGCAGAAAATTCACAGAAGGGGGTTGACGGGTCGCTGGCCGGTCTCCATAATCTCGCTTCTCTGCTGCTGATGCAGCGACGCAGAACGGACA